>JASLLE010000100.1 GCA_030747175.1 Dehalococcoidia bacterium
CCTGACAGCCCTGTCGGGCATCGTTAGAACCTCCTCGCGGGCGCCTTCCGGAACCCGAATCCCGCTGATGCTTTGTGTGCGTAAACACCCTGGGTCTCGTCGACCGCAACCTCTCGTGTCATCGGCGGAATGACAAATCGTTCCTCGTAAGTCGGCAGTGAGGTGAGACGGAAAATGGCCTGCACCTCTTCGAGGGTCGTGCCGCCGGCCTCGAGAGCCGCCTGGACCTCAGACTCCGGCACGTCCCCCGCACGTTCGGCCCGCATGGCCACGCGTACAGCAATCAGTTTCTTGTAGACCGATTCAACAATCGATTCGTTGCCGGCCGAAAACAGGCTTGCCAGGTAGGTAATGGGAACCCGGTTTCGCTCCAGCGCGCTCATGAGTGGCGCCAGTCCTTCCGGGAAGTCGCGAGCTGAGTCGTACTTGCCGTTCTCATTGACCTTCGCGAGGACCGGCAACATCGGCGGAACGTAGAACAGCATCGGAACGGTTCGGAACTCGGAGTGAAGCGGCAAGGCCAGGTTCCACTTCTTCACGAACTTGTAGACGGGCGAGTTCTGAGCCGCCTCGATCTGGGTATTCGTGATTCCGTTCCTCCGAGCTCCGGCCTGGACCTCTGGATCGTTCGGGTCGAGGATGATCGAACGCTGTGTTTCGACCAGGTCTTCCGGCGATGCCGACGCGACCTCCTGGATCCTGTCTGCGTCGTAAAGCAGCAATCCCAGGTAACGGATGCGTCCGACACATGAGTGGAAGCAAGCCGGGGGCTGGCCGCTCTCGAGCCGCGGGTAGCAGAGGATGCATTTCTCTGACTTGCCCGTTCCCCAGTTAAAGTAGCTCTTCTTGTAGGGGCAGCCGGATATGCACATGCGCCACGCCCGGCACTTGTCCTGACTGATCAGGACAACCCCGTCCTCGCCCCGCTTGTAGATAGCGCCTGCCGGGCAGGAGCCGACGCAAGCCGGGTTAAGGCAGTGGTTGCAGATTCGTGGCAGGTAGAAGAAAACGACTCGCTCGATTTCGCTGAGCTGCGCCTTCTCCTCCTCGGTGACGGCGCCCAGGTTCGGGTCATTGGCCGCGTAGACCGGCGATCCACCCAGGTCATCGTCCCAGTTGGGTCCGGACTCGATCTCCATCGGTTTGCCCGTGATCAAGGAGATCGCCCTTGCCGTCGGCTGGTTGTCACTCTGGGCGGCCGTGAACAGGTTCTCGTAGTCGTAAGTCCACGGCTCGTAATAGTCGTCGAGCGTGGGCAGGTTGGGGTTGGCGAAGATATTCCCGAGCGCGCCCCATTTCTTCTGAAGTTTGAGCTTCAGCTTGCGCTTCTTCGGGTCCGGCTCGTTCAGCTGATTGTCATCGAGCTGCCAACCGCCCTTGTACTTTTCCTGATCTTCCCACATCGTCGGGTAGCCCGTCCCGGGCTTCGTCTCGACGTTGTTCCACCACATGTACTCCGTGCCCTTGCGGTCAGTCCAGATGTTCTTGCACGCAATACTGCACGTGTGGCACCCGATGCATTTGTCCAGGTGAAACACCATGGACACCTGTGATCGAACGTCCATTAATTACTCCCTTGCCGGGTGTGGGGACCACTGTTTCCCCGTCGAGCCGTCTGCCGTCTGTTTCGGTACCACGTTGGAGTGATCACCACTCCAGCTTCTCCATCTTTCTGACCACGCAGTAAGTGTCCCGTGTGAAGATTCCGATGGGACCCCAGTAGTTGAAGCCGTATGTGAACTGGGCATAACCCCCGGCGACCAGCATCGGGTTGATGCGTGTTCGCGTCAGGCTGTTGTGCCCGCCGGCCCGCTTACCGCCGCGCTCCTGTGACTTCGGCACGTAGATCGTCCGTTCCACCGCGTGGTAGTACAGACAGATGCCGGGCTGCACGCGGGCGCTGATATTCGCCCTCGTCACCACAACACCGTTGTCGTTCAGGACCTCCACCCAGTCGTTGTCCTTGAGGCCGATCTTGTCCGCGTCCTCGACACTGATCCAGATCGGATCCATGCCGCGGGACAGCGTCAGCATCCGCAGGTTGTCTTTGTACGTGGAGTGGATGTTCCACTTCCCGTGCGGCGTGATGTAGTTCAGAACCAGGCTGTTCTTATCGACCGGCGTCCGGACGATGTCCCCGGTCCTGGAGTGATCAAGCTTGGGCTTGTACGTCACCAGTGACTCGCCAAAGTCCATGTACCAGGGGTGATCTATGTACATGTGCTGGCGGCCCGTGAGGGTCCGCCACGGCACCAGCCGGTTGATGTTGATCGCCCACGCCGTGTACGGGTTCCCATCGTTTATGAGGCCGGTCCAGCACGGGCTGATCAGCGTCCGGCGCACCTGGCGAGTGATGTCGAAGAACGACATACGTGTTGAACGGACACCTTCGGCGAGGTCCGCCAGCGGGACGCCGGTGCGCTCTTCTTCATGCTTGAACGACTGGTAACTGACCTCTCCGTTCGTCTCGGGCGCAGTGTACAGAACCACATTCGCCGCATCGAGGGCGTCCTCGAGGCTCGGGTACTTGACACCGTTCCATTCCCTCGTGCGGGTGTGCCGGGAGTCCGGCGCGCCTCCCGAGGGAGCCTCGAGCAGCTCGGCATAGGTCTTGTCGCCCGGAACGAAGACACCATTCCCGCTGTAGCCGTCCACCGGGACATTTGGTCCCAGCGAGACGAACTTTTCATACAGGTCCGCGTAGTTCCGTTCCACCGCAGCGATGTGCGGCATTGTCTTGCCAGGGATCGGTTCGATCTCTCCCTCGCGCCAGTCCTTGACATCGGTCTGGCCGAGCTCGTCGGGGGTGTCGTGCGCGAGCGGAGTCGCCACGATATCCACGATGGGCTCCGGGAACGCAGAACTGGAAATCTCGCTGACCTTCTTGGCCATGGACTTGAAAATGTCCCAGTCCGTCCTTGACTCCCACACGGGCGGAATGGCCGCGCCGAGCGGGTGCACAAAGGAGTGAAGGTCAGTGGTGTTGAGGTCGTTCTTCTCGTACCAGAACGCCGTCGGAAGGACGATGTCCGAGTAGAGCGCGGTACTGTCCATTCGGAAGTTGATGTCAATTACAAGGTCCATCTTGCCCTTCGGCGCGGGTTCCCTGAACTTGACCTCTTTCACGCTGTCCTTTGCGTGCTCTTCTGCGATGGCATTGTCATGCGTGCCCAGGTAGTGCCTGAGGAAGAACTCATGGCCCTTCGCGCTGGACTGGATGGCGTTGCCGCGCCATATGATCCACACGCGGGGCCAGTTGCCCGGAGCGTCCGGGTCGTCAACGGCAAACTCCAAATCACCCGATTTGAGTTGGTCCGCCGTCCACTGCGCGATCGATTCGGCGCCCGAGGCCTTCGCCTCCGCAGCAAGATCGATCGAGTTTTTGTTGAACTGCGGGTAGGACGGCATCCAGCCCATCCGAACCGACTTCGCCGTCAGGTCTATCGCGTGGCCTTTCGCCCAGCGGGTTTCCTGAGGAACCGAAGCGTACTCGTCAAAGTCGCCCTCGTATCGCCACTGGTCGCTGTTGATGTAGTGCCAGGTGGGGGACTGCTGCCTGCGTGGCGGCTTTGACCAGTCCGTTGCAAACGCAAGGGTTGACCACGGCGCGACCAGTGAGAGTTTCTCCTGGCCCACGTAGTGGTTCATTCCACCACCGTTCTGGCCCGGGCAACCGGTCAGAATCAGCGCCGTAATCGGCGCCCGGTACGACAGGCTGTTGTTGTACCAGTGGTTGATGCTGGCGCCGACGATAATCATCGACTTGCCGTTAGTGGCCTCAGCGTTGCCGGCGAACTCCCTCGCCATGCGGATGATCGTGTCCCGGCCGATGCCGGTCAGCTTTTCCTGCCAGGCCGGTGTGTACCCGTTGTCATCGTCGTAGTCGGACGGGTAGTCGCCTTCAAGCCCTCGGCTGACGCCGAACTGGGCCATCATCAGGTCAAACACCGTGGCTACAGGTACCTTGCCATCAGCCGTGTCCACGTAGCGCATCGGCACGCCGCGAAGCCTGGTGCCCTTGCTCTCGTAATCGTTGTACGAAACCTGGATGATCTCGTCGTGCTGTTCAAGGAATGACAGAACCGGAGTGATGGGGGCGTCGTCCAGGCCGTCCTCCATCTTCAGGTTCCACTTGCCGGTGTCCTCGCCCCACCGGTGTCCCACGGACCCCTTCGGTGAGCGGGGTTCGCCGCTTGCATCGTCCTGGACAAGGAACTTCCAGTCCCCGTTTTCGACGCCCTGGTATCGGCCCAGACGGTTGGCGCGAAGCATGCGGCCGGCGGCGTATCCACCGTCGATCTTTTCCATCTCCACAAGGAACGGGGAGTCCGTATAGCGCTTGACGTAGTCGTTGAAGTAGGGCACCTCGCGATCGACGTGGTACTCCTTGAGGATGACGTGGTTCACGGCCATCCAGAGGGCGGTGTCCTGTCCGGCGGTAACCGGTATCCACTCGTCTGAGAACTTGGCGACCTGGCTGTAGTCCGGCGAGATAACGACGAACTTGGCCCCGGCGGTCCTCGCCTCCGAGATGAAGTGCACGTCGGGCGTGCGCGTCATGTTCAGGTTGGCGCCCATCGAGACGATGTACTTGGCGTTGAACCAGTCAGCGCTTTCGCACACGTCCGTCTGGTCGCCCCAGATCTCCGGGAATGCGTTTGGCAGGTCTGCGTACCAGTCATAGAAGCTCATGTTCACGGCGCCAAACAGTTGCAGGAACCGGGAACCGGCGGCGTACGACAGGTAGGACATGGCCGGGATCGGAGCAAATCCGAATATCCGGTCTGGACCGTGGTGCTTGGCCGTGTACAGGCAGGATGCGGCGGCGAGTTCGAGCACCTCGTCCCAGTGGGAACGCCGGAACCCACCCATGCCACGCGCCTGCTGCCATGAAGAGCGTTTAGCCTCGTCCTCGACGATGAAACCCCAGGCCTCGACCGGGTTGCTGTAAAGCTTCCGGGCCTCGCGCCACATGTCCATCAACGGACCGCGCATGTAGGGGTACTTCACCCGGATCGGGCTGTACACATACCAGGAGGCGGAAATACCTCGCTGGCATCCACGCGGCTCGTAAGGAGGTAGGCACGCCTCCAGGGCCGGGTAGTCAGTCTGTTGCATCTCCCATGTGACGATCCCATCTTTCGTGTAGATCGCCCACGAGCAACCGCCCGTGCAGTTGACGCCGTGTGTGCTACGGGTGACGTTGTCGTGTTGCCAGCGGTTTCTGTAGAACTCTTCCCAGCGGCGAGCCTTGGGGTCTACAAGGTCCTGGATCCAGCCCATGTACGTATGGCCTCCTGAAGCCTCAGTTCACGATCAGGGTCGGTTCGTTAATTGCGACGGTTTGAGAGTGTCGGGCACAAGCCCGGCATCACCGTCCGACCATCGTCTTCCTGACGCTTCGCAGTCGTTTGCGCCAAATGAGGTGTGTAAAGAGAGCGATGATTGCGGTGCCGATAAGCGCCAGCCCGGCCAGTTCTATGACCTCTTGTGTGTCCCTGTCGCTGGCATCAGCCAACTCGAAGAACGCGAGCAGGTCTGCCTTCTCCTGATCGGTCAACTTTCTGTCCGTGAAGATCGGCTTCATCGTCGGCGAGGTTTCCGGGAACACCATCATTCCCGCTCCAAGCTTCGCGAAAGCGCCCGTCAGGTCAGGTCCGAGAGTGCCACCGCCGAGCGCTCCAAGTCCGCTACTGCTGTGGCAGGCGGAGCAGGGCGGTCCTTTTCTTTCAAATCGGTCGGAACCGGTGAAAAGGTTTTCGCCGGTGGCCGGATCTCCGGTCGGCCCATCGGCAAGGATCGGTTCCGGGGCTGCGTTATCCGGCGCCGAAACCTGGGCGGCGACCGGGGCGGCATCTCCATCCGAGAGAGTGCCCAGATAGGCAATGAGGCTGTCGACATCGGTGTCTGTTAGATCACCAAAGGAAGGCATGGCCACCAAGGCGAAACCATCGACGATGTATTCGCCCGGGTCGGCCAGGGATTGGCGGATGTATTCATCCGCTGAGAGGGAGGTGCGTGTTGACGCCCGCTCAGCGATGCCGGCAAGTCCGGGTCCAATCCCGGGCTCCTCACCGGTGGAGTGGCATCCAACGCACCCGTTCGTGCTGAACAGAGCTTCGCCATCATCAGCGGACTGCGCCAGAACGCTGGCCATACCTCCGAATGCCGGTATACCGGCAAATACTACCGCCAGGACGACGGCTAACGTCATCTTCTGGTAGCTGAAGTTGCTTGTTGTGTAACCGAAGATCTTGCTCACGTTGGTGGCGTTACCCCTGCCCGTTCACTGACATAACTCAGCAACTCGGACAACTTCGTGAAATACGTCGGCTCGATACTGGCGTCCTGCGCGTCGATGACCCGCCAGCGCCACTGCGGCGTCATGGCATCGTTGGCTCCTTCAAGCCATAGCGTCATTACGAAAGAAGCCCTCCGCGTGGAACTACCAGATTCCAGACGGCTCCCCTGTGGATCGCCGTCTGTGAAATTCTTCTCACATCCGTCTTTCATGACACTTACACGCTTCATCCGGGCCGATGTGCCAACTTTCCGTTGCCGAAGCCATTCGCGCCGTGAAAAAACTGTCTCCTGTCCTCGATCGCATGACCGCCATTGAGGCGAGATACGTCGGGCAGAAGACGCGAACGCGTAACTGCGACGCACACAGAGTTGCCGGTCGCGCTTACGGACCACTTACATGGGACGAGTAACAGCTGATCGCGCTAGGAAACCGGCTACTGACGCGTCAGGCCGGGTCCGTAAACGAGCCGCCTCGTCTCCGGCAGGGGATCGACGCCCAGCTCCCTGCTGAGCACCACGCTGCATACGTCGTATTGCCGGACCGCTTCGGCGCGGCGGTTGGCCGACATAAGAGTCGAGATCAATCCGCGGTGGATCTCTTCGCGAAGTGAATCGATCCGCAGCGCGCGTCGGTAGAGGTTGATGCTCGCATCGAGTTCCCCGCGCCGGGCGTGTTGGGCGGCGAGCTTGATGGCGACGTTAAGCGCCGTTTCCCGAAGATGTTCCCTCTCCGCCCAGCACCACTCGGCGTACGGCTCGTCTTCGAAAAGATCGCCAGTGTAGAGGCCAAACGCCGATTGGTATGACTCGACCGCCTCCGACGAACGCCCACGCGCTTCAAGCTGGTCGCCTTTCGACACGAGGCTCCGGAAGTCTCCGATGTCAGACCTGTACGGAGCGTCAGGGTTCAGGTAGTAACGGTCGCCGTCGTTTTGTATGAATATCCACTTTTTGCTGTTGCCCGGCTCCGGATTCTCTATGGCTCGCCGCAACGCGTGGATCAGGACATAAATCCGGTTCGCTATGACATCTGGATCCGCGTCCGGCCAGAGAGCTTCAGCCATGACGTCACGGGTCACGGTATGCCCCTCGTTGACGACGAACATTTTCAACAGGGTTAAGGCGCCACGTCGCTGAACTGATCCCGGGGCGATCCGGTGTCCGTCTTTGAACAAGCCGAATGGGCCAAAACAACGAACATCCAGCCCTGGCGCAACAGGGTCTTTAGAGATCGTTCTCCCGAAAGCGAGGTTGGGCACGGGATCGATGGCAGATTTCCCCGCTGGCTGCGGATTCTGGGCAAGGGATCCGTTCGAAGATCGTATGGTCGCCGGGCGGGGTGGTTCGGCATCCCGGACACGCATCAATACCCCGGCCATGCGCGCTGCGATGGCGTGCAGGACCGCGACGTGTTTCGTCGCGGGCCGCGGACCGCTGGATTCGTACTGGAGTTGGACGAGGCCGACGGGATCACCCTGATAGATAAGAGGAAGACATTGCACCACGTCCGGGTTAGATGTCACATGCCTGCATTGCGGCGGCCAATGATCACGCGCCCCGGACATTGCCATCCCCGACTCTCCGGTCAACGCGGGGCAGGGGAGGGAGTCTTCAGGCCGGAGTTCGTCGCGATAGGCTCCGCTGGTTATCCGTAGCTGCGGACCAGATCCGTCCGGACAGAACAACCTCAACTGGCCGGCGCTAGCGTCGCCGACCGCCATCATATGCTCGAGTAGCTTGAGCGACAGGTCGTCGATCCCGCCGCCGATGCTCATCTCGGTGATAGGCGTCATGACGGCCAGTTGAGTTCGGAACGAGGTGGCTTCCAGGATTGAAGACACGAACGCCCCGGCCGAGTTCAAGAGCCGTTCAGCGCGTTCGATGTCCAGGTCCGTGCGTCGGGAGGCGAGATTCAACACGCCGATAATGCCGTCTGAGCCGTGAAGGGGCACACAAAGGTAGGTGCGAAAAACCTCCGCCTTAACGCGCTCACGCAGGTAGCGATCGTCTCCCCGCAGGTCAAAGGTGCCGATCGATTCGCCGTTGGCGAGCACCAATCCCGGGTAACCCTGTCCGATATGGAACCGGGTCACTTCCGAGAACGCAGACTCGCATTCACCCCTGAAGTACGAGAGAAGCATGTCCTGTCCGCCCGGCTCCCGAAGGAATATCTCGGATGCCTCAACATCCAACTCTTTGCGCGTCCAGTCGAGTACCCGGTCGGTCTGGTCGCCGACGGGCACGGAACCCATCTCCGCCGTCAGGGCGCCCAGCGCGGCAAGATCTTGCCCAAAGTCAAAACGGGTGGCGACATCACGCGGGCCGGTGAGGACCGAACTCCCAGTCTGGAGTTCACTGTCTGGGACCGTGACGCGCATCTTCCCCACGGATCGCTGCAGACCCCTTGCCGTCAAGAATTCTTCCTCCCAAGTCGATTCACTCATATGGACAGAAGCCATCGGCGGGATCTGTCCGTCACGTCGGAATGGTCTTTCGCTTGGTGTATCAATCAGGTTTAACCATCGTCGTGTGAAAGTGACATGAGTTGTGAGTTCCGGGACATGAGGGAACCGTGAGCATCGTCGACACGATGCACTCCGCCCCGTGGTACGGGCCGGGCCGAAGCCTGTCCTTATGAGGTCACGCCCGCGCGAGGCCGAGGGGCGAGAACACCTTTTGTGTGCCCGGACGACAGGTAATGCGGGTGTCAGGTGGAACCGTGCCGGCAAGTGTCGTCAGATTCAGGTAGTCACCGCGCCGGCACTGCCTGCCGTACCGGAAGTAGAACCCGGCGGGAAGTCTTGCAAGCGCGCCAACGTTCCCGGGAGATTTTCGTGGTCTGCGGATGAAACGCTGACCCTGTATTGACATTTCTTTGACCGTCGGTCATAGACGAGTCCCCATGAAGCCTGCTAGGTTAGGGCGCATCGCGTGGCAATTTTGCCAAAATTCTCAGCACCTCCAGGAAGAGTCCGAACAAGGATTGATTCTGATTATGAAGTTCACTAAAGCGATCGTTCTAGCCTTGATCGCGATGGCGGCGTTCTCACTTGTTGTCGCATGTAGCAGTGACGGTGACGACGTCACGTCGATCAAGATCGGCCTGCTGAGCCCGGAAACCGGTCCGATAGCGCAATACGCGCCCGGATTCGCGGACGCAGCGGCCATCGCCATATCCGAGATCAACGCCGAATACCCCGGTTTTGAATTCGAATTGATCACCGTAGACACGGGCTGTGATGGAACACAGGCAGCGACAGCGGCACAGTCGCTCGTCGATGCCGGCGTCTCCGCCATAGTCGGGGCTGCATGTTCCGGCGCCACGCTCGGCGCTATCACTATCGCCGCCCCGGCGGGCATCCCGATGGTGTCTTACGCCAGCACCTCGCCGGCGATCACCACCGCCGATGACGACGACCATCTGTTCCGCATCGTCCCGAGCGATGCGCAGCAGGCCGTTGCTCTTACGGACGTGGTCTCCGGAGCCGGGGCAAGCAACCCGGCCGTTCTCGCCATGACCAACGACTACGGCGCAGGACTCGGAGATAACTTCGCATCAGCGTGGTCCGGCGACCTGTGTACCCAGGTCGGTTACGACCCGACAGAAGGTTCGTACGACGCCTCGACACTGGCCCAGTCCGTCGTCGATGGCGGTTGCGATTCAGTTGTCCTCATGTCGTACGCGACTGACGGTGCCGCGATCCTTGAGGAGCTCCTCGGACAGGGCTTCGCCGGCTCCATATTTGGCGCCGATGGTCTTGCGGACGCGGCCTTCCAGAACGAGGTCACCGACGTTTCGGCACTTGAGGGTGTGACAGCGACCAAGCCTCGCCAGGGTGAGACTTCCAGCGTGAAGGCTGACTTCGAAGACGCTTACGCTGCGGCCGGAGGCGCCGACGGAGCGATCTACACCCACGAGACTTACGACGCGGTCAAATTCGTAGCCGCGGCCATTTTTTCCGACCCGGATGGGGACATCGTGGCGGCACTGAACAAAACGGGCCAAAACTACGTCGGCGCCAGTGGGACACACACCTTCGATTCGGCGGGTGATGTTCTCGGCACCGGTTACTCGGTCTGTCAGTTTGACGTGTCAGGCTCTAGTGTTGACTTCTCCTGCCCGCTGATCTGGACGGCCGACGGCGGTTTGTCCAGCGAGTAACGAGATTCCGGGGGAAGTGATTCGCTTGTAGAACAGGCCTGCGGTGGGCGTAGACCCGCCGCAGGCCTGCTTGTTTGAAAGACAGGAGTATTCCACCCGTCGAAATGTCAGGTCAGACTGGACGAGAGTGGCTGTGAACGAGATCCGGCAACGCTGGTTGGACGCACCGTTCTGGCAGCGACGTGTTCTGGTGAGCGCGCTTCTCATTTTCGACGCCTACCTCGGAATGAGCCGCAACGCCGGCATCATCGGTTGGTCGGGCTTCGTTACGGGCGACCTCAAGTGGTTGACGCTATCGCTCGAGATGATGGCGGGCGGGCTGGTGTTGGTGCACGCCTATCTTGGCGTGACGAGGCGGAGATGGCGGATCGCCTCCCTGATCTCCACCCCTTTCCTGATCGCGCTATTCGGTCTCGTCGTACTTGAACTCGTGCTGTCGGGGCTTGGCAGATCAGCCACGATGAACTTTAACCTGACCTCGATCGGGTCAAGTGGTCTCTACTGGGCTGCCGCGTACCTGTGCATCGCCATAGGTCTGACGCTCACATATAAAGTGCAACGCTTCGCCAACTTCGCCCAGGCTGAGATGATGCTGGTCGGGGCTTATGTGGCTCTGACCTTGATGTGGTCGGACCGGTTTTTCCCGATGTCCGACGCGCCAAAAGACGGGGCCCTCGGCTGGGAGCTGCTGATCTGGGCGGGCATTTCCGCG
>JASLLE010000101.1 GCA_030747175.1 Dehalococcoidia bacterium
CGTGGCGCGCAACGCAGCCCTCCTGGCCGCGGTCGTCATGGTCGTGGTCACTGCGTTCCAGGCCTACTGGGCGTCCGGCGGTTCATGGGGCCTGAACGCCGTTTGGGGCGGCGAGTACGACGACCTGCCGGGCAATCTTCGTGCAGCGAGCGCGCTTTCCGCCGTGATCTTCATCGCCGGCGCGTTCATCGTCAGAGGCCGCGCCGGTTATCGGGCGCCATCGATTATCCCGGTCGCCGTATTGCACCGGGGCGCCTGGGCCTTCGTGTTGTTATCCGGGTTGAGCACGCTTGCCAACCTCGCTTCGTCGAGCAACTGGGAGCGATTCATGAACGCCCCGATCGCTCTCCTGGTGGCGCTTCTCTGCCTCATCGTCGCTCGCAGCGCCCGACCGTGGAATCCGAATCCGTAAGGGAACCCCCAACGCGCCTCGATCAAGACGCTGAATTGACACGAACGCATCAATTACACTGGCTGGATGACAAAAAATATCTTGATCCTCGGCGCCGGGTTCGGCGGCCTCGAACTTTCCAGCAGACTCTCCGCTGAAGTAGCGGACGAGGTACGGGTCACCCTCATCGACAAGAACGAGGCCTTCAAGTTCGGGTTCTCGAAGTTCGACCTCATGTTCGGACGTGCATCGATGTCAGACATCAGCCTCTATTACCGTGACATCGTGAAACCCGGGGTCGAGTTCCGGCAGGAGACCGTGCTCTCCATAGATCCGTCGACTAAGAGAGTCACGACGGACGCTCGCACATATGAACCAGACATTCTTGTGGTCGCGCTCGGAGCCGATTACGACTTTCACTCCACGCCCGGCTTCGCCGATGGCGGGCACGAGTTCTACTCATTCGACGGCGCACTGGCGCTCAATGAAGTACTCAACGAGTTCAAATCGGGGTCCATCGTGATCGGGATCCTCGGCCAGCCCTACAAGTGCCCACCTGCCCCCTGCGAGGCGGCGATGCTGCTGCACGAATGGCTGACGGAACGCGGTATCAGGCCCGACGCAAGTATCAGCCTCGTATCCCAGTGGGCGATTCCGGTCCCGCCATCCCCGGACGGATCGAAGGCCATCCTCGGGCGGTTCGATGAGCTGGGCATCACGTACATGCCGAACACCGTGATCACCTCCATCGACCCCGAAAGAAAGATCGCCCTCACAGACGAGGGCGGTGAAATCCCCTTCGACCTCTTTCTCGGCATCCCGGTTCACCGCGTACCAGCGGTTGTTGAGGCTTCAGGCCTTGCGGAAGGCGGCTGGATACCGGTGGATGACAGGAATCTTTCAACTCGGTTCCCGGACGTGTACGCCGTCGGTGATGTCACAAGCGCGCCCGCCCCAAAGGCCGGGGTGTTCGCCGAGAGCGAGGCCCGCGCTGTGGCCGAGTACCTTATCGCAGAGATCAGGGGCGCCGGATCGCCGATCCCGTTCCAGGGCGCAGGGGTCTGCTACGTCGAGTTCGGGGACAACCTGATCGGGAAGGTAAACGCCAACTTCCTTCCGGGCCAGAGTCCCACAGCCCCGTTTGACGACGCGTCCCTGGAACTTGCCGCCGAAAAGGGTGAGTTCGCCACCGAGAGAAAGCGCCGGTGGTTCACCGCTCCGTAATCAGCCCGGTCCAAAATTACGCCTTGAGTAATCCGCAATTCCGGCTCGTATATGCCCGGGTAGCGCAACGGCTCGGCTGCGGTATACTCAACTCAGCGGGACACGAGTTCTGCGCAGTAGCTCCGCAACACCGGGGTGACCTGCATTACTTGAATAAAAGAAGGAGGTGGTCGATTTAATGTCTGATAGTACCAACGGGGGTAGTCTGCTTTAAGGCGCCCAAGTAGGCAGATTGCCTCCAGGAGTGGGGCCACCCGGCAGGGATTTACCTCCCAGCCCGGTGGCCCCACTTTTTTTGTCTCCCCTCAGATTTCTGTCTCCCAATGCAGTTCCCCATCCCAGGTCCTCAATGACCGATAGTCCGGAAATCAGGCACTTCACGTCGACGACGTTTGTCGTCCGGGATGACGCCGTCCTGTTGCACTGGCACGCCAAGGTGCAGGCATGGCTGCCGCCCGGCGGCCACGTAGAGGCGAACGAGGACCCGCTCCAGGCCGCAATCAGGGAGGCGCTTGAAGAGACGGGACTCGACGTCGAACTGGTGCCGACATCCTTGCCTCCAGCCGTCGAGTCACTTCCACACGTCCCTGTCCCCCACTCGATCATGATCGAGGATATCCAGGACCCGGTCGACGGCCCGCACAAGCACATCGACTTCATCTACTTCACCGTCCCGGCGCGAGCGGAACAAACGCCGATGGATGGATGGCACTGGTTCACGAGGACGGACCTCGTGTCAGCCGCGAGCCGGACAGCGCCAAACGGACAGGACGAAGAGCCGCCAGAAGACGTTCTGAAGCTGGGCCTTGCGGCGCTGGACGTGGTCAGAGACAGGCCAGCGGGGTAGAAACCGCGCACCGCCGTAGAGGTGGGGCCTGTTCCGTCCGAATCGGCAACACGGGTCGTCGATCACCTTGACAGAATATTGTCATCCTGACCCTTCCGGGGAAGAAGAAGGATCTCCCGGCCAGCATTCCGCCACGCACGCAAGCCACCCCTCGCCCATTTCCTGAAATTCTCGATGTACGGGCGTCGGCCGGGCCGCTGCCCGCTCCCACGGTGTTGGCGCGTTATTCAGCCGTGGCTTTCGTCTTGTGCCCCCTCCTGAGGCAGGAGGGGGTAGGGGTGGTTAACTACGGGCGTCACACCCATTACGCGACCCACCTCCAGACCGCCTCCCTCCCAGGGAGGAGGCTCGGCGAGCGCCCCGTTCAAGCGTCGGAGGAACTACCTTTCCCACCGCGCAACGGACTGATTATGAGGAAGAACAACCCGAAGAAGAAACCAACGATCCCGCCCGCAATCCCGGCTATTAACCCGAGGATGGCCCCGGCGATCAACCCGGCGATCACCTCGAGGATCACGACAACGGCAACGCCGACGACGATCCCGACGAGTATCCCGCGCTTGATGTGGTGCATGAGTCCCCTCTCTTGTTTTCAGGGATTTCCGGGCAGAGTTGACCCTTAGCGGAAGCGCCCCCGGCCGGCGATCTCGATAACCGAATCCAGGCGGCCGTTTCGCACGCCAAAGTAGTGGGAGTGAAGATTGATCGTCGTATCGCCGTGCATCGGGCGAAGCTGGACCTTGTCCCCAACCTTCAGCCGCTGCGCGTCGCCCTCGACGGACATGATCCCGTGCTCTTCCGAGATCTTGTCGTACTGCGCGCCGGGCTGATCAACCACCAACGGCAGGCCGCGATCGATCGACATCGCCTTCATGCCGGTGTCGAGCACAGCGCGGTCCGATGTCGGCCGGCTGATCACCGTCGCCAGCACCGTGAGCGCCGGCTTGAAGTCTTCGAAGACCTCCAGGTAGTCGCCGTCCATGAAGATATACGAGCCGCACTGGAGGTCCGTTATGCGGTCCATCTTGCCGGTGATGTTGTAGGTCCCCGTGCCCGCAGCGCTGACCACGTTTACCGGCATGCCGGCGGCCTCGATGTTTTCCACGGCGGCGATCAGGCTGGCCATGGCGCCTTCGGCGTTCGCCCGTCGCTCGGACTCTTCCCGCACCGCGACGGTATGGCCTTCATATCCCATCACGCCATCGAATCGGAGGCCGGGGGCGTCGGTGATCACCCGGGCCAGCGCCGTCGTGTCCTCGCCGGGTTCGGTGCCGCAACGGTTCATGCCGACGTTGACCTCGACGATCACACCTATCTCTTTGCCCGACCCGCTCGCAGCCGCCGAAAGCTGCATCACGTTGTCCGGATCGTCGGCGGCCACGACTATGTTGGCCTCGGACGCCAGCGCGACGAGACGGGCGATCTTGCTTGCTCCGACAACCTGGTTCGGGATCAAGATGTTCTTGACGCCGCCGGCGACCATCGCCTCGGCCTCGCCCACCTTCGCGCAGCAGATGCCAATAGCCCCGGCTTCGATCTGCTTTCGAGCGAAGACCGGGCTCTTGTGTGTTTTGGAATGAGGGCGGATGCTCGTGCCGTTCGCATCGCCGTACGCCTGAAGGCGGGCGATGTTGGCCTCGGCGACATCGAGGTCGATGATGATGGCCGGGGTGTCGATCTCGTCGATCGTCGCGCCGGGAAGCGGGAAGTACTGCAGGTCCACCAAATGAGGCTCCTCAGACGGGGCAAGATATCCGTCTTGATTGCGGTATTCAGATACGTGCCAGTTTCGTATTTGGCGGGCCGGAGTCTACCACGGGACCCGGTAGAATCGGTCGCTCACCGCCCGGTGTTCCCGGGTAGTATTTCGACGAACGAAATCGAGTCTCCAACCACCTGAAGAGGTCTGCCGCCATGACCAACATCGCCATCATCGGGAGTGGCCGGATAGCCAGCGGTCTTGCGCCCGGCTGGGTCGCAGCGGGGCACACGGTCACGATCGGGTCGCGCAACCCGGCCAGCATAGACGCGCCCGCCGGAACGACCGTCGTCGCCCAGGCCGAAGGACTGAGTGACGCCGAGGTCGTCGCCATCGCCATCCCGTACGGCACGGTCGAGCGGTTCGCACGGGACAACGCCGATGCCCTCAGGGGAGTGATCGTGATCGACGCCAGCAACCCGATGCGCGGGCTGATCGAAGGGGGTATATCGGGGGCGCAGGTCACAGCCAACGCCATCGGGGACGGCGCACGTGTCGTCGCCGCGTTCAAATCGACCTTTTTCAACACCCTCACCGAGCCGGTCGGCCCTTCCGGACAACAACGTGATGTCTGGTTCGCGGGTGCCGACCAGGAGGCACGAAACGTGACCGGGAGTTTAATCGCGGACCTGGGATTCCGTCCCGTCGATTGCGGCGGCATGGACAACACGGTTTGCCTGGACCTGCTTGTGCCGATGATGATCGATCTGAACGGTCGCGTTGACGGCGACCGCCAGATTTCCTGGAGTGTGCTCGAACTTCCCGGGGGGAACTCTTGACCTTGTCCACTGAACTCCACGTCCTCAAGGTCTTCGTCGGCGCAGACGGAGGCGGCGGCAACCCGCTCGGCGTCTTTCTTGACGGCGGCGCTATCTCGGCGGAGCGACGCCAGGCAGTCGCAACGAATCTGAACTTTTCCGAGACCGTGTTCGTGGATGACACTGCCCCCGGGAAGCTCCAGATATTCACCCCCGCCGCCGAGGTGCCGTTCGCCGGACACCCGCTTGTTGGCACCGCGTGGCTGTTGAAACGGGAGGGGCACGCCGTGGACGCGGTGCGTCCGCCAGCCGGTGAAGTGCCGGTAAGGTTCGACGGCGACACCACGTGGATACGCGGTCGCCCGGAATGGTCGCCGAAGATGGAGTTCGTCCAGTACGACTCTCCGGCAGAGATAAACGCCCTGACAGGATCTCCGGACGGCATCGGGTTCGCCTACTGCTGGGCGTGGGAAGAGGAGCCAGCCGGCCACGTGCGGGTGCGTGTGTTCGTGCCCGAGCACAACATATTTGAGGACGAGGCCACCGGTTCAGGGGCGGTGGCTTTTGCCGCCCATATCGGACGAGCGATCACAGTAAACCAGGGCGTCGGTTCGCTGCTACTGACGGAACTACACGACGATGGCGCTGTGTCGGTTGGCGGCGCGGTGGCGCTGGCCGACTCACGCCTGTACACGATCGGATAAAAGACAGCTTGATCACCCCTGACCACAACGGCGCGTCCATCGAGTCCATCGCCTCGCACATGGGCGAACACATCCCGAAGGCGATGGCGGAGACGGGCATCGCGGCCGCGTCGATCGCGCTTATCCGAGACGGAGAGGTCGCGTGGGCCGGGGCATACGGAACCGCCGACGCCTCAACGGGACGCCCTCTCACTACGGACACGGTGTTCGAGGTCGCGTCCATCACCAAGCCGCTGTTCACGTACGGCGTTTTGAAACTCCGGAACGCCGGATTGCTGGACCTGGACACGCCGCTCAACGATTACCTGGATGAGCCTTACCTGGACGATCCCCGTATCAAGAAGGTCACGGCACGGCACGTCCTCAGCCACCGGGGCGGATTCCCGAACTGGCAACGCCAGCGGGACGATGGTCCGCTCAAGATGTATTTCGAGCCCGGCGAGAGGTACTCCTACTCCGGCGAGGGTTTCCAGTACCTCAAGCTGGTGATCGAAAAGATCACAGCTCGTCCGGCGCTGGACGTGATCACCGAGTTAACGCTTGAGCCGTTCGGCATGTCGGAAAGCGATCTCGTATGGCCGTCACGACGCAGCGACCCTCCCCTCGCGCTGGGTCACGAGAAGGACGGCTCGCCGCGCGAAAAGCGGGAGTCATCCGATATGAACGCCGCCGCCAGCCTCGTCGGCAGCCCGACTGAGGTGGCCGGTTTCATGACGTGGATGATGCGTGAGGACAGTCACCCGGACGCGCTGCCGGCCAGCTCCCTTGAAGAGATGCTCACACCGGTGGTTCCCGTGAACAACTCGCAGTCATGGCACACCGAGTGGCCCCGCAGTGACGCCGACTTCAGTGACACCGTCTCGTGGGGTCTGGGCTGGTCGCTGGAACATGAGCCGGATCATACCGGCCCGTCCCCGTGGTTCTGGCACTGGGGGGATAACAGCGTCTACTTCAACTTCGCCATCGGATCACGCGAATCACGCTCCGGCGTAGTGGTTATGACCAACAGCGCCTTCGGTTACCAGCTCTGGAAAGACGTGGTCGATATCGCCCTCGGCGGAGATCACCCGTCCCTGGACTGGGTGGCAGATGTGTACAGCTCAAGACACCGGCGGCCGGCGTGAGCGAACGCGTTTCTGCGCGGTAAACGTGCTCTTCGGCCCCTACGAAGGTATGGCGAATCGTCGAGCGCGTGTCATTGCCGCCGGTTATCGCTCCTGCCGCGCCCTTAATCGATCCGATTCTACAGATTCAAACCAGGTCTCCAACTCGGCGAGCATACGACGCGCCCGCCCGGGATCTGAACCGGTCAGGTTGTTCCGCTCCAGCGGATCGGCTGCGATGTTGTACAACTCCGGTATCGGCGGGTCCGGGATGATGCGTTCCGGCTCCGGCCAGTCCGCGATCTTCGTCACCTCTGAAGGCCGATACTTGTAGTCGATATCGCGCTGGACGTACATCTCCATCAGCTCTTGATCCCGGGAGCTGGCGGCCACGATCCCGTCGATATCCGGCCGCACGAGTTTCCAGTCGCCGTCCCGCATCGCGGCGTTGGTCGCAGGGATGGGGCTGTAGTTATTCCACTGCCAGAAGCGCGGTGGTGATGCGACTGGCTCGCCTCGCAACGCGGGTAGCACGTCGTGACCGTCGAGCGGCGGTCCGTCTGGCCGTTCAACTCCTGCGATACCCAGCAATGTCGGAACCCAGTCGGTGAAGTGAAGGATGTCCCGGACCTCACGTCCGCCGTCCAGTCCGTCCGGCCAGCGCGCCAACATCGGCACACGGATCCCGCCCTCATAAACCGAGCCCTTCGCGCCATTGAAGCCGCAGTTATAGCGGGTGGTATCGATGCTCACGCTGTCGGGCACCTGGTCCGGCCGGAGCATGAAGGCGGGGCCGTTGTCGCTCGTGAACTGGACAATGGTGTTGGCGGCGATCCCGGCATCGTCAATCGAACCCAGGATGCGGCCGACGCCGCGGTCCATCACCTCGATCATGGCGTAGGTGAGCGCGACGCCCTCGGATAAGCCCATTTCGCGATACGGCGCCACCAGGTCTTCCGGCGCCTGGAGCGGCGAGTGCGGGGTATTGAACGTGACGTTCAAAAAGAAGGGTTCAGTTGCGTGGCGGCGAATGAAATCAACCGCCTCTTCAGCCAGCACGTCGGTAAGGTAGCGGCCGTCAGATTCCTCGAACGACCCGTTTCGGTCCAGCCGCCAGCGGTAATAATCGGCCCAGCCACCACGGAATCCGGCGAACTCGTCGAAGCCGCGAGCGTTGGGGTGAAACCGTGGATCAAGCGCGCCAAGATGCCACTTGCCGACCAATCCGGTGGCGTATCCGGCGGTCTTGAGCGCGTCCGCCAGCGTGACCTCGTCCAGTCCAAGCCTGTCGTAGCCCAGGGTCTCTTGCGGCGTGATCGCGCCGGTGCGATGGGGGTAGCGGCCGGTCATAAGCGCCGCCCGGGCCGGAGCGCAGACGGGCGAGCCGGAGTAGTGCTGCGTCAGGCTGACGCACTCGTCGACCAGACCATCCAACACCGGCGTTCGGACGTGGCCATTGTTGAAGCGTCCGAAATCGCCGTAACCCATGTCGTCGGCAACGATCAGGACGATATTGGGGACTGACATTGGGCGGGGCTACCTTTCGATATGTGAACAGACGGATGCATTGTCTCCGAATCGTGCCTGAGCAATTCATATCGAGCGAAATCTGAAATTGCTCGTTGCGGTCACCCTGAACTTGATTCAGGATCCAGCATTCAGGCGCCAAACCTGTCAAACGCTCGGGAATGTTTGCCAACAAGTCCCGGGCACTGATATCTCGCTGGTCGTAAACACGAGCGGATCCTGAATCGAGTTCAGGAGGACACCGTGCTTACATCTGGGTCGTACCGGCTGTGAACGCGCTCCGTTTCGTATTCCGGGCTAGACTGCCGAACGCGAGGTGCCTCGCTCAGCTTGACTCCAAGGACCCATCACCATGACGACAACCGTTCCCGGCAGGAAAAAGACATCCACGAGGCGTGAGGCGAAGCGCGCGCCGGGCAAATGGCGGTCATGGGAGACGACCGAAGGTGCGATCCGCGCTCCGCACCGCTCGATGATGCGGGCTATGGGTCTGTCAGGCAAAGACATCGATCAGCCATTCGTCGGTGTCGCTTCCATGCACAACGAGGTGACCGTCTGCAACTTCGGCATCGCGCCGCTCGTGGAGGACGTAAAGCGTGGCGTGTCCGAGTCCGAGGGCACGCCCTTCATGTTCGGCACCATCACGGTGTCCGACGCCATCTCGATGGGCACCGAGGGCATGAAAGGCTCTCTCGTGAGTCGCGAGATAATTGCCGACTCTATCGAGACTGTCTGTTTCGCCGAACGCTTCGACGGCGTTGTGCCGATCGCCGGGTGCGACAAATCTCTGCCGGGCTCGATGATGGCCATCGCTCGCCTGAACATCCCGGCGGTGTTCGTTTACGGCGGGTCGATCCTTCCGGGCAGCTGGGAGGGCAAACCGTTCCAGCTCCAGGATGTTAACGAAGGGGTAGGCAGACACCAGGTCGGCGAGATCGATGACGCCACCCTTCGGGCGATGGAGATCGCCGCCTGCCCGGGACCGGGCGCATGCGGCGGGATGTTCACCGCGAATACGATGTCCAGCATCGGCGAAGCGATAGGCCTGTCCCTGCCGGGATCGGCATCGGAACCCGCGGTATCAAGCCGGAAACGCTATTCGTCCCGACGGGCGGGTGAAGCCGTGATGAACCTGTTGCGAGAAGACATCCGGCCTTCAGACATACTCACGCGCAAGGCGTTTGAGAACGCCGTCACGCTCGTCGTGGCGCTTGGAGGTTCCACAAACAGCGCTTTGCACCTCCCGGCTATCGCCTACGAAATGGGCATCGACCTGACGCTGGAGGATATCCACGAGATCAGCATGCGGACACCGCTCATCGCAAACATGAAGCCGGGCGGTGATTTCTTGATGTACGACCTTGACGCCGCCGGCGGCGTGCCGCTCGCCATGAAACGCCTGCTTGACGCCGGACTGCTCCACGGGGACGCGCTCACGGTCACGGGCAAGACTATCGCCGAGAACCTGGCAGATGTGCCTGACGATGGGTCCCACATGACCGTCGTCAAGACCGCCGTCGATCCGTTCGCCGCCACCGGTGGACTGGTGGTGCTGCACGGAAATCTTGCACCTGATGGAGCGGTCTTGAAGGTCGCCGGACACGATTACGGGTCGCGATGGAGCGGCCCGGCCCGTGTGTTCGATCGCGAAGAACATGTGATGGAGGCGCTGCAACGACGCGCCATTGAGAAGGGCGACTTCGTCGTCATCCGGTACGAAGGCCCGAGGGGCGGGCCGGGGATGCGCGAGATGCTAGATGTGACCGGCGCTATTCTGGGCCAGGGACTCGGCGAGCACGTCTTCCTGATGACAGACGGCCGGTTCTCCGGCGCAACGCACGGCCCGATGATCGGCCATGTCGGTCCGGAAGCCGCCCTGGGCGGGCCGATCGCGGCGCTGCGGGATGGCGACGTGATCGAGCTGGACCTTGAGAAATTCGAGCTCAACGTGCGGCTATCTGATGAAGAGCTGGCCGACCGCCTGGCTGACTGGACGACGCCGCCACCGCCATACACCCGCGGCACCCTCGGCAAGTACATCAAGCTGGTTCAACCGGCAGCGAGGGGCGCAGTGACCGGTTGAGGCTCCCGGGACTTGATACGACCAGCAAACGGTTCATGTCCCTGTTCATCCCTGTTCGTTGAATTCTCGCGCCATGATTTCGAATACTCACGCTTTTCGCGCGCCATTCCTCACATGCAATTCACAGGGTCGCGGATTCATTCACGAACCCTTCACGATCATTCGCCATCATATGTAGCGAAGGGGTTCCCACCGCACGACGCGGAACACCCCGGAATGACCGGGAGGATCAATAATGTTGTGGTTCAACGCCTGCCCCCACTGCTCCACCGGCACGGTGGAAGCGAGAAGCGACTCTGACGGGAGATACCTTCAGTGCCTGAGCTGTTCCTGGACGCTTTATGCTCCTCGATACGGTCGAGCCGACGCGGCCAGAGATCCGTTGCTTGTAACGTCGATTCCGGGACCCGAAAAATCGCCTCACAATCCCTCACAGGAAGCTGCCTGATCGCTTGATTGTTGAGCGCACTGACGCTCTTTTCCCGGGGAGGCGTTGAAATGCATCTCAACGCTACTGGCAAGAAAAACCCTCGGTTGATCCCGGGGGTTTTTCTTGTGCCGGCGACGCGAGAAGGGGCGGGGCGTAAGGACCGCCCCATATTAGTTTGTTCTTAGGAAGTCTGTGTGGCGACGAAAGGAGGTGCATGATCGAGTCGAGCCGGCCGGGCCACCGGCGCTCCAGGTTTTGCGGTGCGCCGGCGTAGGGGTT
>JASLLE010000102.1 GCA_030747175.1 Dehalococcoidia bacterium
CACTACCACCATGCACAGGCGTTTTCATCGTATCTTCCGATAATGCTTAATATGACACACTTCCAACCCGCCTCAAGACCGACCCATACCGGATCTAGCGTACGACAGCCCTCAGAATCGCATACTTGCGGCAAGTACCGCACCAGAACGGATCCCCGACCCAAAACTACCGGTAGTAGGTCCACTCACCACCCTCGCGCGATCCCCGCCGACAAACGAAGTCCCCAGAGCCGATTGAGATGGTGTCGGAGTGGACGTCGCTTGCTTATTCGGGTCGTATGGATCTTACTCACAGGCGAGGAAACGCAGCGGGCGGCGACCGTCCACCCGGTCGAGCGGAGCAGTTGACTGTGCAGGCGAGAGCTGCCACAATTCCGCGCGCTCGGCCTCGACGCCAGATTTCAGCTCGGCATGTGAGGGGTAGAAGCATGGTTCGGAAACTTGTCTGTGGACTCGTGATCGTTGCCGTCGCGTTTCTTGTCGGCTGCCAGACGCATCGCCACGTCGTCGGAGACGGTGCGCAAGAGTGGCAGCCGACGAGCGAACGGCAATGGTATATCCTGATGGGGCTCATCCCGCTCAACGAAGTGGACACGGAGGAGCTCGCGGGCGACGCTGAGGACTACGAGATCAAGACTGAGACGACGTTCGTGGACGGCCTGATCAACATCGTCACGAGCATCATCACGGTCCGCTCGCGGACCGTCACGGTCACGAAGTAGATCTCACGCCTTGTGCTTGGTGCCGCGCAGCGGTCGCACGTTGGGCGGCGCCGCCACGTTTACGGACGGAACGAGGACGGCGAGACCGTCAGTAGCGGCGCCTACTTCGCCGAGCTGATCGCGGGCGACTACCGGCAGATACGGCGGATCGTCCTGCTCAAGTAGCCTTCGCGCGTTGGTGGCGCGAATGCCGGTCCGCTGCAGTCGACTGGCGCTTTCTTTGGCCCGTCGCGGCGGTATCCTCACGTCTCGCACCGCCCCTTGACGTCGTCGAGGATCTCCCGCTTCGAGCTGCCTCGATCGCGGTGGTGAATCGCGATATCGGGTGCGAAAGCGCCCAGCTCACCGCACAGCACGTCCGCCGGCGGCAAGATGGAACGCCCCGAATACCGCTCCAAGAACGCCTCGAAGCTCGTCAACGGCGGCGCAGCCTGGGAGGATTCCTCCGCCTCACGACGACGCACCTGATCGGCAAGAACACGACGATGCGACCGATCGCGACGCCAGGGATCCACCGCACTCTCGATCCAGGGCTGGAACCACACCAGCGAGTGCACGAACGGACTGCGCAGACGATCCACCTCGGGCGTGTACGCATCCAGACAGGCTTGGAACGCCTTGACGAGCAGCTCCTCGGGCATGCCCTCACGACGCAACGAGGCGAGCTGGCGCACCGTCTGGGCGTCCCCTTCCGAGCGGACCGCTTCGCGGACCGAGCGGCGCCGTGACGGTGGACACTTGGGGGATATCCGCCATAGGTCGATCAACGGCGAGGCAAGGTCCAGGTCCTCAGGCGTAACGCTCGGAGGATCCGGTGCTTGCTGCGGTGCGATCTTGGGCGCTGGCGTCGAATGGATGGGTTCTGATACGGATTCCGGATTTGATTCAGAAGTCGTTCGGTCGGATCGTGGGGTATGGGTACTGGCCCTCCTCCCCCCGAACGAACGAGGGGTACTCCGTACCGGAGGGTCCGTAGGACTCATATGTCCCCTGTGAGGGGCGATTCTTTGGTGAGTATCGCCCCGCTCAGGCACGATAGGCCCGTTCTCGTCCCCGACCTCAGGGATCTCCTCCCTCGTCGCCGTCCGCGGCACGTCCAGGATCCTCTCGACGAGGATCGTGATCTGCGGACTGGTCTTCCCGCCCCTTCCCGCCTTGCCAGGCACGACGTGGATCAGCCCGTGGCGTTGTAGAGCCTGTCGGATCCGCATGCACTGACTGACGGAGTATCCGGTGATCCTCTCCTGCATGCCGTTTGGGAGGCACAGGCATGCGCCCCCGTAGAGCACGTCGGTGAGGAAACGCTGATCGGCCCAAGAGAGGATCGCCATCAAGTAGTTGGCGCAGTGATGCCCGATCTTCGCGGGCTCACCGTCGATGGGGGTGATCGCGGCCCGCCAATGCGTGTTGACGGCGTTGAGGAGGCGTATTGGGTGAGGACGGCCCTTCTCAGGCGCCCTCTGTATCGTCGGTGCGGGTGCGGCAGCCATGCGATGATTCCTCCCGCTTTGACAGCGCCCGCCCGAGCCTGTACCGTTTTGGCGCATGGATGAGGTTCGGGCAGGATATTGCCTGAATTTCTAAAGAGCCGCCGCCCAATGTGAGCGCATGGACGGCGGTTTCTCTGTGCTCGTGCCTTGAAGCACCTCCGTAACGCTTGCACCCGAAAAAACGCTGTTGTAAGATCGACTCAACCGGGGCACAAACCACCGGTTGCCAACTCCGGAGTTCTCAGTCGCGCCAACGACTACGAACGCCGCAATTGACCCAGCTTCTTTCGCCACCTGGTAGGTTTCTCGCCTTGGGTGGCGAAATCGCTTCAGTCGATGTTTTCGGCCCACATCTTGCCGTATCCACGGCAGTCCGTCAACAGTATCTCGGCGCGGCCCTGCAGTCGTGTCCCTCCCTTCCACCTAGCTGACGTTCGAGCCCCACCTGCCGATCTCCCTTCCCGGAAACGTGCAGCGCTCCGGACGCGTATGTCCGATCAGCGGGAAGGTTCCGATCGGAACCTCCGATTGCCTCCGAACTTCATCCGGACCGGAGTCCGAAGGATGTCCGATCGATTCTTGAGCGCATCCGAAGCCGCGCGCATCCTCGGCGTGTCCGAGAAGACCATCCGAAACCGCATAGACGCGGGCACGATTCTCGCGGAGAAGCGCGGGCGCGTCTGGCGAATCCCTGTCGACGAGATCGGAGAGAGTTCGGAGGGTCCGAAAGGATCCGATCGGATATCCGAACATAGCTCCGAACCTCCGAACGGGTCCGAGTCGGGGTTCGGACGTTCGGAGGGGTCCGGACATCGGTCGGAGTCCGCTTCGGAGTGCGACGAGCTCAGAGGCGACCGAGATGCGCTCATCACTGAGTTGGAAGTGATCCGAACGAAGCTCGGAGCCTCCGAACAACAGTCCGAGCTACTCCGAGAGCAACTTGAGCAGGCTACGGCTCAGATCGACCGGCTGACGATGATCGTCGCAAACGAGCAGGCCCTCCGAATGAAGGCGCTCCCGTCCCCGTTTTCCTGGATCAAGCGAGTCGCCCAATTCCGTCTCTGAACCATCCGCATTCACGCTCCCCTCGATGGCGCTGGCCCTCCTGAACACCCTCATGGCATAATCAGCGGCGCCGCCCTCCTCGCCGTAGTGTGCTGGCACATCGCCAGGTAGACGAATCCGGAGGCAACCACTGTCAAGCTTTGCGCTGCGGTGGTTGGGCGGCTCTCGATCCCCCCTGCGCAAGTCGCATATAGCGCCAGCATCGCCCGCCTGAGCGATCCCGTGAGCTGGTGGGGTAGCAGACCCCGGCCAACGCCCTCAGAACGTGTCTACGGGCCGCTGAGGAGCTCATTCGGGACGGGTGTGCCCGGGAGGATGTTCGGGGGGTCCTACGAGATGTTGATTGCGGTCGGGGGCGCTTTCCGTCGGGTACTTGCGCAACACCTGAGGCGGATTGGCGGTACGTACACGACGGGTCGTAGGGCTAGTGCTGGTGCGGGATCCGGAGTAGGACCATACATGCATTATCGGAAGATGACAATGCTTCGAGGAGCTTACCACGCGGTAGCGTCTTGCTCTCGCGGTTAACCGAGACTATCGGTCTCCTCGCTCCGATGATCGCGATTGATTCTAGGCACCCCCGGACTGGGCCGCACTGATGGCGGCGTAGGCCTGACGAGCCGCGAGCGCAACATCCGCGCGGTAGTCCTTGCGGAGCGCGTCGATCGTCGGGAGAGCTTCGTTCGCCTTGATGCCTTGGCCTTTGAGAACGTTCAAGACCTGGATCAGCACGACGCGCGTGGTCGTGTCGTCTGTCAACTGGCGCGCCAAAACGTCTACCGCGCTAAGGGAGCCGAGCGCGATGGCCGCGTGCTTACGGACCGTTTCGTCCGCGTCGGAGCGGAGCGCGTCCTCGAGCCATGAAACCGCCGCCGGGTCACCCAGACCGCCCAACGCCAAGGGCACCTCGCGACGTTCCTCGACGATCGTGGCGTTCTTGCTCACCGCGATTAGTTTCAGGATGAAGGATGCGTCTTTCGTCTGCGGCACGGCCGTCACGGCGACCCGACGTAGGAACGGATCCTCGTGTTCAAGCGCCTTCGCCAGCACTTCAGAACTCCGAGCGTGATCCACGGCCCCCAAGGGCCTCGGGACCTGACGCCGGAAGTGGATCGGATACCATTCGTCATCGAGCCACGCCTGGAGCCGCGGAAGCAGCGCCTCCGGGAGTGGCAACGCCCGACTCGCCCAGAGAAGCGACTCCCAGAACACGTAGTGTTCGTCGATCCGCCCGGCGACGTTGATCGTGACACTCTTTCGCTCTGTGTCATCCATCAGACGCGGCGTGATGACGTCGGCGGCCCGTCCGCCGTATTCTCCCATCGCGACGGCCGCAACACGCCGCATGTCATCGTGCTCGCCTCGGTTGCGGAGTATTGCCGCCAGCGCTGGCACCCCGCCCTCCGGCTTCAGCACTCCCGCGGCAGCAGCAGCAGCCATGCGCACGTTGCCGCGCTGGTGACCGAGCAGTTCCATCAGTGTCGAACTGGATGTCTGGCCCGGGAACCCCGTGAGTGCAGCGATGGCGGAGATTCGCACGGACTGTGGCTGCCCGCGATCCCTGGCGACCCGAGCCAGATGAGGGACTGCCTCCTCGGCGGCGATGCTCCGCAACGCGCTCGCCGCGGTCGATCTTAAGGGCGGATATGGGTCTTCAAGCGCCGCAAGGAGCGTTGGTGTAGCTTCCTCGGCGACAGTCGTGCCCAATGCCCAAGCCGCACGACGACGGATTCGCGACAGCTCGTTTTGGTCTTGGAGTAACGCAAGCAGCGTTGGGATGGCGCGTGGGTCCTTCACCTGCCCCAACACGAACACCGCCGCGTCGCGTACGGTCGCGCTTTCGGCCGGGTCCCGCAGCAGCTGGGTCGCCACGTCGAGAATTCCCGGAGGGACGTAGCTGCCGAGTATGATGAGCCCTTTCGCCCGGACCCTGGCGTCGGCGTGCTCCAGCATCCGCATCACTTCATCGCGCACGAGCTCCCGTGCCCCCGCGACCTTTCCATCCTCGATCAGCGACACGGCGGCCTCGTTGAAGACCGACGTCACCGGAAGCACGTCGCCCTTCATGTGCCTGCCCATGAGAATGTCGACGAGCCCCACCACCGCAGCCCGCGCCGCGATCGATCGGATGCCGACGGCCGCGTTCCGGCGCGTGGTCTCGTAGTCGTCCTCGCGCATCGCCTTGAGCAGCGGCTGCACGACGGCCTCGCCCTTGATCTTCCCGAGTGCCGCAGCGGCGGAGGCGCGGACTGCGCCCACATCGTCCGACTCAAGCGAATCGATCAGGGCGTCCGTGCCCGCGTGCAGCTCTCCGAGCTCGAAGGCAGCCGCCTGACGCACAACCGCCCGCTGATCATCCTCCAACACCTTGATGAGCAGCGGTGCCGCGTCAGCGCCGGCGACCTTGCGGTACGCGTGCACGATCTCCGACCGAATCAGGCTCACAATGACCTTGACGTCGCGGAGGCTGCCGTAGCCGCCCTTCCAGCCGAGGGCCTCCCAACGCTCGTTCAGTGTCTCCTCGTCGCCATAGAGTCGCTTGATCCGGCGAAGAAAATGGCTCCTCTCGTCCCGGCGAATCCTGAGGACCTCCTCTATCGCCGGCACGACCTCCTCTGCCTTCGCGCCAAGCTCGCCTAGCGTGAATGCCGCGGTCTTCCTCAAAGTGTCCGACTCACGCTCCCCCAACAGGATCCGGCGCACGTCGAGTGCCACGCCGTCGGGCTTCATAGTCGCAAACGCCTTCAGCGCGACGGTTCGGACGGACTCGCGTTCATCCCGGTCGAGCGTCAGCTCCCGAATCCGCTCGACGGCGCGGTCCATTGCCTCGGGATATCGATACTTGTCACCGATGGCCGCAATCGCCGAAATGGTTGCCATCCTGACGCGCGGGTCCTCCGAGCGCGGGGAGTCCAGAAGGTCCACGAGCACCGGGAACGCCTCCCGGATCTTGATCGCGGCCGCCGCGCCTACCATGGCAACAAGAGGCTCCGCCTCGCGCTCGTTTCTTATGCGCGCCACAAGCACCTGCGCGGGCCGGCTATCGCGGATCGCTTCGAGCGTCTTAGCTGCCGTCACGCGTACGCGGAGCTCGTCCGAGTCGAGACGCGCCGTCATGGAATCGACGATGTAGCCGCCCATCTTCTGGTATGGCGACACGGCGGTTGTTGGCATGGGTAGACCGGCGCCGCTACCGTTCAGGACCGGTGGTGGGATCCCTGTGCCGGCCGCCCTGGCCAACAAGCCCTTGTTGGGCACACCAGTGGGCGCGTAGAAGCCATCGTTCACCAACGTCGCTGCGGTGAGAGCATCGCGAAGGTCCTCAACGTCCAACGCGGTGTCGAGGATACTCACCAGCACGGACCGTTGCTCGGCGTCCATCATCGTCGGCTCACGCAGCTCGACGAGCACCAGGACTGTCTGCGTGAACATCGCAACACGACGCTCTCGCTCGGATCTCTCGTCCAGCACTGCCACTACTGACAAGGGTGTCGTCTGCCACTCGCCCGCCGCGAACTGCAGTGTCGCCGGCACGGCGGTGCGGCCCAAGAACACGAGGCACTCGCGGGCGCGCTCGACAACGTAAGCATTGTCGTCTCCCAGCCGACCGAGGAGCAGAGGCAAGAGATCATCCGTTACGGCTAGATGGCGTGGAATCATCATGCGAACCAGACGAATCGCCTGCGCGCGCGATTGCCCAGATGGCGCGCGGTACGATCGGTCGTCCTGGAGCTCGAGCATCGAAGCCAAAGCCCGAGCCGCCTCGATCCCATCGAACCGCCCGAGCGCCAGGGGCAGTTCGTAGAGCACGCCGAAATCCTCCTCCGCGCCGACCAGACCCGCCAGGGGCGCAACGGCTCGGGGATCGCCAAGCCGTCCCAATGCGGCAACGGCCGCGGCACGGATCGACTCGTCCTCGGCAGAAAGCGAGGCAACGAGCGGTTCGAACGCAGCATTGCCCAACTTCTCCAGGACGGCGTCTGCGGCCTTGCGGGCCGACACCGGCAGGCATTTGCGCGCGAGAAGCGCGACATAGGTGGCATCTGCCGTCACAGACTCGAGGGCGGCGGCCGAGCGATCGGCAAGAGCAGCCACCAACCGTTCGACGGCAAAGTCACGCTGCCCGACGAGGGCCATCATGCGCTCGAACGAACGGTCGTCCAGTTCGCCCGCGAGGTCTCGGACACTCAGCTCCCGCACGACCGCGTCGGTGGCATGGAGTGCCTCGGCCGCCTCCTGGGTACGCGACCGCCAGTTCGCCTGGGAGATGGAAAGAAGGCCTCGAATCGTCTCGATCAGGTCCGCGTCGTGCCGCTTCGCGCTTAGTAGGGCCGCCCCCGCGCGCTCGAGGTCGCCGCGGGACAACTCGTGTCGGACGACGTTGAGCGAGATATCCTCCCGCGCGCCGCACGCCACCGATAAAAACGCGAGGAGGGCCGCCAGTAAGAGCCAACACCAAGTCAGCGGACGCCTATGATCGAGCCCCAGGTATACGGGGTGCTTGTCCATGCGCTTCCTAGACCCTTTTCAATCGCCAAGCAGGTGGGCAGTCCGTTGATGCGTCGGAGCGGTTGCCCGGTATTCCCTAGATCACGGGATGGGGACCCAGTCCTCCGACGAATCTCACGCTGAGTGTGATTCAGCAGACGCCTCGACGCAACAGAGGCGCCCCGATCCGCTCCGACGTCCTGCTGCGATTGGGGGACAACGCCTGTTCATCTCGTGTGGCACAACTACGAGTTACGGGTATCGAAATCTGCGGCGTGTGACATAACTCGGGATTATCGGAAGTTAAGTGGCGCAACCGGTGATCCGCGTTTCGCGTCGGCCATCTGGGAAATCTCGGCTCACACCCAGCACACGGCTGATGGCCTTCATGCCAGTGCCTCCGCCATACATCCGCAACGCCTCTTGCCGCACCCGCTCGGGGTGTACATGCCGTGTCGTTCTCGGCGTGAACCGATACGCACACTCCCGGCATAGGAACGTCTGCTTACCGTTCGCGGGCCCGTCCTTGATCACCCAGCTAGACCCGCAGTGCGGGCAGCGACAGTCGTGACGATACGTGCGTGGACGAGCCATGCGCGATGCCTCCTGCGTGAGAGCCCAACACGCTCTTCACCGGATACATACGAATGACATCATGAGCTGGGAATGCCCGGACGCGGGGCGCAGCGGCGGCCGGCTTCAGCCTTGCTGAGCGTTCCGCCCAAGGTAGTAGGACAGACCTTCCATTTCAATGGCCAAGTCGACGGTACTAACTCGCACCTCCGGAGGCGGCTGCAGGTGCGTGGGCGCGAAGTTGAGGACGCCTCGGATGCCGGCGTCGACGACCGCGTCGAGGGCCGACTGTGCCGCCGGAACCGGGACGGCCAATATCGCGATCTCGACCCTCTCCTCGGCCACGACGGCCGGCAGCTCGCCCATGCTATGGACCCTGACGCCGTCGGGCGACGTCCGTCCCACCTTGCGCATGTCCGTGTCGAACGCGGCAACAATTCGGAAGTTGCGGGTGCGGAAGCCCGTATACCCCAACAGCGCCGAACCGAGGTTGCCAACACCGACGAGCGCCACACGTCGAACCGCGTCCACGCCTAGGATGCCGTCCAAGGTCTCTCGGAGGCCGCGGATGTCGTACCCTTTTCCCCGGGTACCCAACTGACCGAACCAGGCGAGGTCCCGCCTTATCTGGGCCGCGGCATAGGGCGTCCGATCCGCCATCATCGCGGACGAAACGGTCTCCCAGCCCTCGGACTGGAGGGTCGCGAGCAGTCGCGCGTAGACGGAGAGACGCGCCACGGTCACGTCCGGTACGCGCTTATCCCGATCTCGCGTCTTATCAACGGGAGGCATGGCACCCCGCCTCATCAGGGAGTGTGCGTCTATTGGGGTCGGTCCGGACGCTCGGAGCGGCCACCTCGAGCGCTCCGAGCCGCGGCAACGCAGCATAGGCGATTCCCGGTCCGGACGGCAACTGCGGTGTTACCGCTGGGGTCTCGTGGGCCGAAAGGTGCCGAGAACGTGCAGGGAGATCGTGCGCGTCCGCGGACGACGCCGATGCTCAAACAGCAAAAACCCCATCAGTGACGGCAGCGCATGACAAGGTGACCACGTCCGTAAAGGGACCTTAGGCTGCGGGGATCCGGAGGCGTGGGGCCGCAACAGAACCTGTTCCGATAGCAAGTCTCATGTCATATCGCGACAAACGCCTAGCGATGGCGAGGTTGCGCGTGCGGAGCATGCCCTACGACGGCGAGCCGTTGGGATTCGGCGCGCCCACATGTGACATAACTCGGGATTATCGGAAGATACACGGCCATCAGCGGATTGATGGAGCAGGTGGGCGCCGCGTGTCTCGACTTCGATGGGATCGATGCGACCAAACAGGAGGACGTATGACGGGCGCGCTCGTGGGAGCTCAACGGCCCCATGCCTCGCTACAGCGCCTGCAAGCGCACGGGCGGAAAGCGGCCCAACATACCGCAGTACCCTGGCGAACGGGCGGTGGGTCATGGTGCTCACACCCACCGCCAGTCCCATCCCCCGCTGGGGGCGAGTGATCCGGGACACACGGCGTGGCAGGGTCACTCCCGTTCTTTGAGGGCGCCCCATGACGTCGCCAGTTTGGCACTTGGCGAGACGTCCATCGTCTGGCCCTTCACGAGGCCCCTCTTAGCGACGTTGGCATTGTCCTCTGGATCGATCGCGTAGGGGAAGATCGCGGCATCGTCGTTGATCCCGTTGAAGAATTTGTTGGGCCCGCCAGTCCAGCACCCAATGGTCACCTCCCCGCCGACAGTGTCGAAGACGTCCGGGCCGAGAGCATCGACCATCTCGTCCTGGGGCACGCGCTCGCCGTCGAAGTAGATGATGAAGTCGTTGGTGTTGACTCCTCCTTCAGGGAAGACGGCTGCAGCATGGTGCCACTCGGTGTCGGCGTCCCACGGGTACATCCACCTGCCGTCGAAGACGTCGATGCCTATACCGCCTCCCGGACCGGCTTCCGCGGAGATTTGGAGAGCCACCTGCTCGGTCCAGTTGTGCTTCCCGGTGCCCAGGATGACCTCGGCGTCCGTGAGCCAGTGTTGCGCATCGACGAATTGGTTGACCTCGTGCTGTTTGAAGTGTGCCATGAGGGTGCGGGGCGAAGTGCCTTCCGGCACGCCCGCGGCGGGCTTCATCCAGACGAAGCTCTGGCCGTCGAACGACAGCGCCTTCCCAAACCTGCCGTCGACCCAGGTCGGTCCGCGCCACAGCTTCCCGTGGCTGCCGCTCGCGCTGCTGTCCATGGTCATGTCGCCCTCGCCCTCATTCATGTGCCAGATGCCCGTGGCAGTCATGAGGTCGAAGTCCGCGCCGCTGGGAAGAGCCCAGACGAGGCCAAGCGCAGTAACGCACATCACAAGAAGACCGGAGTTCGCGAGTTTGGTCTTCATTTAGTCTGCCCCTTCTCATCGCTTGTGGGTTGGATGCTGACGAATGTTCGACACCGGGACAACATGGCGTTCAGCATATACGGGTTCGCTTCAGATCTGTCAATAGCTCCGGTATACGCGCGGCGCGCCATCATCGCTGCTACTAGAGGTTCCGCGATCGCCCGCGGATTGTGACATAGGTGTGATTATGGGAAGTTAAGGTCCCAGCAGTGTCAGGGGACGGACCAGGCGAGCTGGATGTGCATGTCCACGTTGTATCAGTGGCCGAGGTCAGGGGGCTTCTGTCGACTCAGAATTCGAGTCGAAGTCCAAGAAGGATAGCCCCCGCCCACGGACCGATGCATCTG
>JASLLE010000103.1 GCA_030747175.1 Dehalococcoidia bacterium
GTCGCCTTCCACGGTCGTGACGAGGACCGACGGGTTGGCGCCCATGCTGGCAACCCAGTCACGCGGACCCGGGTATCCGGACAGGTAGATGCGATCAACGCCGTCCCAGGTATATGTCGTCTCCACGGTCCGCAAGCCGCCAGAACGGCGACGCGTCATGGTCGTTCGGAGGACGAAACTCGAGTCCAGGATGCGGCGCAGTTCTTCGGGCACGACCCCCGAACTTAGCTCGGGACGCGTCTGGGAATGCGTTTGGGAATCGATCGGGGAGGGCGTCGGATGACTCACGAAATAACGACTGTTGTGCGGTCACTAACGGCGGATGTCGATGATTCCATTCGATGTGACCAGCTCCAGGGATGCGACGCCGTCTGCCGGGGACACGGAGATATCGGAGCCGGAGAGCGGACTGTCCCCGTCGTGCAGCAAGATCGCGCCGCGGCCGGCCTTCGCCGAGACCGGGAGATCCGGGACGCTACTTACGTCGGCGAAAATACTGCCCGCTCCCGTCTTCAGATGACTGGTCTCGGAGCTGGTTGGAGCGCCCCGGAAATGTATAGAACCGCGGACCGTCTCGGCGTTGAATTCTCCCTCCACACGATCGAGTGTGATCCCCCCCAGTCCGGTGTGGATGTCGAAATCACCGACGACATCGACGAGCGTTGCGTCACCACCGGTCAGGGTGATCACGCCGTTTACGGCGATCGTGTCAGCCAGCGGCCCCCTGATCTCCACCGACACATCGTCGCCGTTCAACTCGACCTCCGTCCCCTCCGGAATCCACATCCTGACGATGGCGCGTGATCTCGGCGCGTACTCGATGGGAATGAAGGTCTCGATCAACAGGCGGGAAGTCGGTATGAACGTGCCCGGACGGACACGGTGGATCACCTTTGGTCGATTCCCGGCCTCGACCTGCGTGATGACCGAACCGGGTTCACCCCGGTACAGCTCGAAATCGGCGCGGGTCGCCTCGATTACAAGCGTCAGGTCATCGTTGACTTCCGTAGTGTCCTGGATGAACTCGACATCCCCGCCCTTGCTTACGCACACGGCCGCCACGCCGACGAGCGAGATCAATACGACCGAAATCCGAAGACGGCGTATCCAACGAACGAAGCTTCGTCCGGAATGGGGAGGGGCAGGTGTTCCAGACATTGAGAAAAGTGAAATCATGAACCTTCAGGTGGCGCATCCTACCGCGTTGGCGTGTCCGGCTGCCCTCGTGCAGGCGAGCGCTGTCTGCGCTGTGCGGTTGTTGTCGGCTTCCACCGGCTGTGACCTGAGACGCACAAGTCTGGCGCGGGTGCGCCCATCGTGGATGCCGGAAGCCTTTCAGGTACTTCAGTTCCAGGGCGATAATCGTCCGTTGACTGAAACGACGGATTACCTGGCTGCTTTCAGGCACGGGCCGTTCTAGACTTGGATGTCATGTTCCCGCGCCGCCCTGACCGAGACCAACGAAACCCGGGATCGCCCGGACCCGGACGATCTGGCGGCGTTCCCGGCCGTTTCGTTCCGCGACGTCCTGATCGGCCTCTATCGGGGTCCGGGCGCGAGATTCGCCGCCGGGATTTTCATGCGCCGGCAGTGCACAACCCCGTGGGCGGTCCCGGACGTGTTCCCGGGGATCGTACGGAAGCCGGCCCGGGCGCCGGTCCTTCAGGGATGCCTGAATCCAGGGACGATCCCTGGCGGTTGTTCATCGCAGCCGACCTACCCCCGGAAGCGAAAGCCGCTCTGACCGGTACCGCCAGGGATGTCCCGGAGTTTCTACGTCCCAACGTTCGGTGGTCTCGGGCCGAGATGATGCACCTGACGCTCCGGTTTGTAGGCGACACGGCTGAAGACCGCGTCGGAGCGATCAAGGAATGTATGGCCGACGCCGCCACTCGGTCCGGCAAGTTCACTCTCCACCTGGACGATACCGGCGGGTTTCCTGACCTCAGGCAACCGAAGGTACTGTGGGTGGGGATCAAGGGGGAGGTCGACAGGTTGAAGATGCTCCAGGCTCGGTTGGAAGGAGCCCTGACGCAGATCGGAATCGAGCCGGAGAACCGGCGCTACAACCCGCATCTCACGGTGGGACGCCTGCAGCGTGGAGTACCTCCGTTCGCCGCCGGACAGGTTGGGCAGGCATTTGCGCACGTACGCTTGCCGGAGCCACGACCGGAGCTTCCCGTGGAATCGCTGGCCTTGTACAGGAGCCGTTTAATGGTCGATGGCCCGCGCTACGAGGAACTGGCACGAGCCCCGCTCGGCTAGCTTCCGGTCGGACTCTCGTCCAGCGGGACCGTGATCTCGATCTGCCGGTCGCCGCGTAGCACCGTCAACGCGATTTCATCGCCCGGTCGGTAGCTCCACAGGTCTGCCAGGAACTCGGGCTTGCTGCTGACGGGCTTGCCCTCGATCTCCATGATCACGTCCAGTTCCTCCACGCCCGCATCCCCGGCGGGGCCGTCTCCGACCCCGGTTACGAGCACCCCGCGAGAAACCGGGAGATGCAGGGCCACAACTATCGATTCACGAATCGTCTCAAGCGCCAACCCGAGAAAGGGCCTGCGCACGGCCCCGAACTCGATGAGATCGTCCGAGAAACGACGCGCTGAATTGGAACTAACGCCGAAACCGATGCCCTGGGCCGATGCGAGGACCGTTGTGTTTATGCCGACGACGCGACCGTCAAGGTCGATCAAAGGCCCGCCGCTGTTGCCTTCGTTGAAAGCGGCGTCGGTCTGGATGAGGTCGGACAGCGTCGCCCCGATCTCGGTCTGAAGCGTCCTCCCGCGGGCGCTCACAATCCCGGCGGTTACGGTCGGACCGCCTTCCAGCCCGAGTGCGTTGCCGATGGCGAGTACCCAGTCGCCGACCCGCACTTGATCCGAGTCAGCAAATACAAGCGTGGGCAGCTCTTCATCTACATCTATTTTGACCACCGCGATATCGCCCTCCGGATAGCGACCGACCGTAATCGCGTCCAGGACCCGTCCATCCGGGAGCGCTACCCGCAACGATGACGCGTCAGAAATCACATGATCGTTGGTGATGATGTAGCCATCGGAACGGACTATCACGCCGGACCCCGAGCCGCGTTGCTCCACCCGCCGCAGGAAGAAATCCACGCCGATGGTGCTGGTATCTATCGCCACCACCGATGGCCCAACGCGTTCCACAAGGTCCCGCAGGCTTGGAAGTTGAGCTATCCCAGATGGCGATGCCGGCCGCTGTTCGGAACTGGACGTAGCGGCCGCGGTCGAAGCCGGGCGCGGAGTGGCGGTTGGATCTTCATCGGTAGCCACGAGGGAACAGGCGATAGTGGTCATCAACACCAGCGCCGCGAGGGCGGGTGTGACAACGGCGAGGCGCTTAATCGGCGAGCGCAGGGGTCACCACCGATCCGTTGGTCCGTATTCGTTCGAGGCTCTTCGAGAGCGCATCGAGCTGCCTGCGCTGGTCGCGGAGGTTCAGGTAGGTGGCGTAACGCGAGGTGAGTAACGCACCTAACAGAAGGATGATGGTCGAGACGTACACCCAGGCCATGAGCGCTATTACAGCGCTTACCGCGCCGTAAACGTCCGCGTAGTTCCGGAAGCTGCCCAGGTAGATCACGAACACCACCTTGCCGATCTCGAACATGGTCCCCGCGATAAGTACGGGCAGCCACACCTCCCGGATTCGGACGCGTGTGTTCGGCAACCACAGGTAGAGCAGGAAGAACGATACGAAGGTCGTAGCCCAGGGCAGCGTCAGCGCGACCCGGCTCCAGAAATTATGGCTGATGGTGTCGTTCGGGAACAACACCGTTGTGAATTCGCTGATGAAGTTGAGGAAGGTGGTCGCGAAGATCGAGACGAGCAACGCCAACGACGCCCCGAGCATGAGTGTGATGTCCATCATCCGAGCCCTGAGGAACCCGCGCGTCCTGGTGATGCCCCATATGTTGTTGACGGACTTCCGGATAGCGCCAAACACCGCCGTCGAGGCCCAGAACAGGCCTATCGCAGCGAGAACACTTCCGACGGCGGCCCCGCTGGTGACGTTGGCGATTATGCTCGCCACGAGGTTACCCTCCACGGGCAGCACCTCGGGGATGCCTTCTATCAGCCTGTCCCGGAAGCTTTCCGATTCCAGGAAAAACCCGGCCACGGCTATCAGCGCCAGCATCAGAGGGAACATGGAGAAAAGCGCGTAGAAAGAGACCGCGGCGGCCATGTATGGCCCGTTGCGGGCGAAAAACTCGTTGCCGATGCTGGCGACCAGCCGCAAAAAGGACCTGATGGGTCGCAATTCAGTCTCCGGGTCGTTCGATTACTGGCGTCGATGCCCGGACGCAGGCAGGGGCGAATAACACGGGCTATCGTGATGCCGCGTGTATCCCTTGCCGTAAATCCGCGCAGTCCGGTGATACCCGTCACCGCTCATTGGAAATTACGCCTCAGTAGCGGACCATTCTGGACGGTTGCGCGTCGGCACGCAAAGCTGAACGGTATCGTGTTTCGACTCCGATCATCGTCCTCGGACGAATTCGGGGGAATCCGGAGCAAATGTAGAATCACGGGCAACCCAGACCACTCGCGTTCCGTGCCTCGCGTACCCGATCCATGCGTGGCTCCAATGCACCCGAGAAACTCCCCCGATGCAACCTCCGTGGCAGCCGAAACCGGGCGATGTCGTCGTTCGCCGCCCCCGCCAGACCGAAATCGGCCCGGTCCATATAAATGTCGCCCGTCGTTCGGTCCCGGTCCGCGGCCCGGCATCCCCGATGCTCGTCGTCTACGGATTCCTTGTCCTCACTTTTATCGGGACGCTGTTGTTGTGGCTGCCGGTCGCTCGTGAAGAAGACGGGTTCGCCCCATTCCTGACGGCGCTGTTCACGGCCACATCGGCGATCACCGTGACGGGTCTCGTCGTGGTCGATACCGCCTCTTACTGGACGACATTTGGTCACGTGGTCCTGTTGATCCTGGCCTTCATCGGCGGGCTGGGACTCATGACCGCGGCGGCGTTCTTGCTCATCATCGTCGGCCAGAGGATCGGCATGCAGAGCCAGCTCGCCATCAGGGGAGGTCTCGGTGTTCGGCAACTCGGCGGTCTTCCCGTACTCATAAGGCGCATCGTCGTCCTCTCGGTCGCAATCCAGCTGATCGGGACCGCTCTTCTCTTCCTGCGGTTTTACGTGTTTGGAAGCCTGTGGGACGGGATATCGTTCGGCGCCGCCCTCTGGCAGAGCGCATTCCTCGGGGTTTCCGCCTTCAACAACGCCGGGCTGGTGATTCTTCCGGGGGAGCACGTTCCGGGCGCGAGTCTTGCGGCGTTTCGATCCGACGAGTGGGTGCTCGGTATCGTCGCTGGACTAATCGTTCTCGGCGCACTCGGCTACCTGGCGATATTTGAGATCATCACGATCCGGAGCATCCGGCGCTACTCCCTCGAGACGAAAATCGTCCTGACCGGCAGCATCGTACTCCTGGTACTGGGAACCGGGTTCCTGTACGCACTTGAGAAAGACAACGAGGACACGATTGGCGGCCTGAGTACTGCGAACCAGATCGAGGACTCGTTCTTCAACGCAACGATAGCCAGGACGGCCGGATTCGCGATCGACGACTTCGGCGAACATGAAGACACGACCAACGTCGTTTTCGAGGTGCTGATGTTCATCGGAGGGGCGTCAGCGTCGACGGCCGGCGGCATCAAGCTGAACACCTTCGCCCTGATCGTCATCGCCACGGTGGCGACCGTTCGCGGCCGGAGAAACCTGTCGGCCTTCAACAGGGATATCCCTCAGGAACTGGCGCGACGCGCGCTGGTCATAGGAGCGCTGGCGACATTCACCGTCGGGGCGTTCTTGATCGCCCTCACCATGGTGGAGGATCAACCGCTCTCGGTCCTGCAACTGGAAATGTTCTCGGCGATCGGCACGGTCGGGGTGTCTGCCGGCGCCACGCCCCTGCTCGGCGATGCGGGTAAGGTCGTCATCACGGTCGCGATGTTCGTTGGGCGGTTCGGCCCGCTCACACTGGCGTTGCTGATGGCCGGACGCGAGACTCCGGTCGCTTATCGGTACGCGACGGAGCGGATTAGAATAGGCTAAGTTCCAACCGCCACGCTGACGGTCAGATTGTCCCCGGCCGGATACACGGTATCGGGTACCCGGAACCGGATAGAGACGTCGGGTTCTGAACCGGCGGTGTGTTGGCGTTGAGTTCTGGCAACTGGTTATCGGGGGAATCCCATCGCTACAACCAAAAGGCAGGTCGCCGTCGTCGGCCTCGGGCGTCTTGGATCCGGTGTGGCGCGCACCCTCTACCAGCTCGGCCACGACGTAATGGCGATCGACCAGAGTGAGACACGCGTCCAGCCTCTCATGGGGCAGGTGACCTATCCGGTTGCGGGCGACGCCACGAGTGAAGCGGTCCTCGCCGAACTTGGCGTGGACAATATGGATATCGCCGTGGTGGCTATCGGCGCAGACGTGCAGGCCAACATCATGGTGTCCGTGCTGCTGAAAACGATGGGCCTCCCTTACATCGTTGCCCGTGCCCACGACGAGCTGCACGGAGCAACCCTGGAACGCATCGGATGTAACAAAGTGGTCCATCCGGAGGCGGAGATGGGCGCCCGCCTGGCTCACAATCTCTTTAACCCGGATGCACAGGAATACATGGAACTCACGGAGTCTTATGGCATTAGCCGGATCCGTGTACCGGACCGGTTCGCTAACATGACCCTGCGAGAGACCGGGTTCACGGGCGTAAGGGACAAATACGGCGTTTCGGTCCTCGCGTTGAAACGCGGTGATGAGATCACCCTGTCCCCGGATCCGGACGACGGACTTCTGCCCGGCGATATCCTCGTGGTCGCGGGACGTGACGAACTCGTAGACAGAATCTCTACCTGAGTTTTGCCGGCGGTGGCGCCAACACCGGCGCTGGCCCGATAACGACAACAACAACAGCCGAAAAGTGATAGGCGCGGAGCGGACCAGCAGATGGCCTACCCCAGAGTCCTTGCGGTACTTACCGGAGACGAGACGGACCAGGGTGTGCTCGCCCAGGGCGCAGACATGGTCCGTCCGGTCAAAGGCAAACTGTTCGCCGTTTACGTGATCACGGTGGATCGCGCCCTGCCCGTCGACGCAGAAGTCGGACCGGCGGCCGCCAGGGGCGAGCAGATCCTGTTGAACGCCGAAACATCGGTCCAGCTCCCGCGCGGAGATTTTGAGGCACAACTACTCCAGGCACGCGAGCTTGGACCGGCGGTTGTGCGTGAGGCGGCCGAGCGTGACGTGGACGCAATCGTCATCGGGACATCGTGTCCGCGTGATTACGGCAGTTTCTCGCTGGGGGAGGACGTTCCCTACGTGCTGGAGCACGCCCGTTGCCTGGTCTTGTTGTGGCGTGAACCCCCGGTGTGGCGCCATCAGCGTCCCGGACCTCGCCCGAGCGGAGGACGGCAGTCTGCCGGCGCTCTCACCGGTGTCTGACTATCGCGCTCTAAAGCGCGTTTCAGGGAAACAGACAAGCGAACGGATCGCGACGTGAAGGTCGTAATCATGGGTTCCGGGCGGATCGGCGCGCGCGTGGCGTCCTCGTTGTCGACCGATGGGCACGACGTTTCGATTATCGAACCGAGCCGCACGCAGGTCATGAACCTGCCGAGGACCCTGGTCGACGACGGGTCGATACGGCTCGTCGCCGGTGATGGAAGCGGGTCCGAGGCGATGCTGGAGGCGGGCATCGAGGACGCCGACGTATTTCTTGCGCTTTCCGGTGATGACGCCCTCAACGGCCTTGCCGCGCAAAAGGCGAAGACCGTGTACCGCACGCGGCGCGTGGTCTGCCGGGTGAAGGATGAAGGCCTGAGGGAGCTTTACACGAGCCTCGGGATAACGGTCACTTCACCGACGGCGCTGGTTGCCGACGTAATTCTCCAGACCGTGCCGGATATTCCCTGATAAGCCATGTATATCGTCATCATCGGCGCAGGACGCATAGGCACCGGACTGGCCCGTTCTCAACTGGCGACGGGCCAGGAAGTGTTCCTGCTCGATAACAACAGCGAACGTGTGGAGACGCTGCGGTCGAGCTTCGGTAGCATCGCCCGGCTCGGCGACGGGACGAACGTCACCAACCTGCGCGAAGCGGGTGTGGCGCGCGCCGGACTTTTCATCGCCGCCACCGATAACGACGCCGTTAATCTTGCGTCGTGTCAGCTTGCCAAGCAGGTGTTCAACGTCCCGAGCACGGTGGCCGTAGTGATGGACCCGGAGAACGCGACCCTGTTCGAGGCCCTGGGGGTCGACGACGTCGTAAGTTTGACGGACCTCGCCATGACGAGGCTCGCGTCGACGGTACCAGCACACCCGGTCGTGCGCCTTATGCCGCTGGCGGGCCGTAACCGGGAGATGGTGGCTATAAAGATCCCGGCCGGGGCCGAGGTGGTCAACCGGATGCTCTCCGAGATCGTGTTGCCGTACGGTAGCTCGGTGATACTCGTTATCGGTCCGACCGGGCAGACGGAAGAGCCCCGGCCGGAAACGGTGCTCGGCGCCGAGGATGAGGTCATCGTCGTGACGCCGGTCGAAGGCACGCAGACTCTCTGGGAGACGCTCACGGAGATGCCGTAGCCCCGATACCGGCGGCGCGGGACCGGGCCGGACCTTTTGTGGATTGCGGAGTAATTAACTAATCTGACGTAAGTGGTTATCGGGCCTGTCAGCGCAGGTCATGGCACGGAAGCGGAAACGACAAATGAAACTTGGCTATCTGGGTCCCGCCGGAACTTACAGCGAAGAGGCGGCCTACAACTACGAACCCGATGCGGAACTGGTCGCTTATTCATCGATACCCGCGGTAGTTAACGCCGTCGAGAAGCGCGAGATCGACCAGTGCGTGGTTCCAATCGAGAACAGCCTCCACGGCGCGATAACGGACGTCCTGGATTTCCTCGTCCGGACGGATGACATCATGATTGCCGGCGAGCTGGCGGTGCCGATCGATCACTGTCTCATGGTCAAACCCGGCACGTCGATCACCGATATCACCGTCGTGTACTCGCACCCGCAGTCGCTCGGTCAGAGCCGGATATATCTTGAAGGGACTCTCGGTCACGCCCGGGCGGTAGCGTCTCTAAGTAACGCGCAGGCCGTGATCGACATGCAGGAATCGGACGCGGTAGCGGGAGCGATCGGGCCGCGACGGGCGGCAGAGATTTACGGGGCGGAAGTCGTAGCAGAGGCGATCCAGGACAACCCCAACAACTACACGCGATTCGTCGTGCTCGACGATACGGACAGGCCCCCGACGGGCCACGATATGACGTCGGTGGCGTTCCAGTTTTCCGAGGACGAGCCAGGACTTCTGTACAGGGCTCTCGGCGTACTCCGGGAGAACTCCATCAACATGGTCAAGATCGAGTCCCGGCCGACCGGGGAAAGACTGGGGCGCTACACGTTCTTGATCGACATGGAACTGCACCGTGCGGATCCGATAGGCCGTGAGACGATCGAGAAGCTGCGCGCGATGTCGTCCTGGTTCAAGGTTTTCGGCTCGTACCCCCGCATGGAAGAGCTTCCGATCAGGGGCGAGGCGTAACGTCCGTCAGGCGCGATCGTCGTCCGGCTCGGTCAAAGGATCGTCATCGAAATCGATGTCGAATTCGTCGTCGAATTCCGGGCCGGCGTGACCCCTGGCCCTGCGGGCCGCGGCCTGGCCCTCCGTTACCGCCTGTCCGAGCCGTTCACGGGTGACCGCGCCGAGTTCGCCGGCCCGCTCCCGCCATTCACCGCTCTTCTCCGCCAGGATGGCCCGTGTCTCTTCGCCTGAACGCGGCGCCAGGAGTATCCCGGCGAGAAACCCGGCCGCGCCGCCCACGAGCAGGCCGACCATGAATCCGCCGCCGTCATTACTTGCCATATCGTGGATCTCCCCTCGGGTTCACCTGGTGTGGTGATGGAATTCGGGATTCAACGGGTCGGCGCCCGGATCAATCGGAGCCGTCGTCACGCCCCCGCCGCCGCCGCAGGATCCCTCCGAGGACCGCGGACAGTCCCCCGAAGACGCCCCGGAACGCCGCTCCGGGGAACGCCGCGCCGGTTCTCACCCTGTCGGTAATTGCGCCGAGTTCTTCAAGCAACTTGTCGCCGCGTTCCGCGGCCCTGGTCAGCGCCTCGATCAACCCGGCCACGCGCCGGTACAAAAGCAGCGCCATGACCATAAAAACGATCAGCGCGAAGAAGGCGAAGATAAGGAACACGATGAGGATGATGTCGCTCACGACATCGATCATTTCGGGGCCGGTTAGAAGAAACACCTGCGCCACGATCTCACCATCCACGGACGCGGTTTAGACCACGTCCCATATCGGCACGACGGGAACCGTTGATGAACGTCCCGGGCGTGCCAACCAGTTCGGATACATTGCCAAGCATACACTTACGAAGCAAGCGCTTGATAAACGATGGTTCCGTGAATGTGAACCCCGGCAAGTTGGTGCCGGATCGGATGAAGGTTGATGGCGCTTTCAGCAGGGGCGCAAAAAAACAGCGGTCCATCAACGGACCGCTGTTTCGCATTCAGCGTTGATGGTCGCGGCCGGACTTATTCCAGGAAATCGCGGAGCTTCTTGCTCCGGGTCGGGTGCCGCAACTTTCGGAGTGCTTTGGCCTCGATCTGCCGAATGCGCTCACGTGTCACGGAGAACTCCCGGCCGACCTCTTCCAGCGTCCGGCTGCGGCCGTCTTCCAGGCCGAATCGGAGCTGCAGCACACGGCGTTCCCGGAGGCTCAATGTGCCGAGCACATCGTCGAT
>JASLLE010000104.1 GCA_030747175.1 Dehalococcoidia bacterium
TGACGCGCTCGTGGCGGCTCGTGCTGTCGGACCGGGTGGTGAGGTCCTCGGCGTGGAATCGAGTGTGGCCCTGTTCACGCTCGTTAGAGAAGGCCTATCTTCGTATGATCCTGGACCGGAGAGCGCTCTGATTCAGCCGGTACTCGGCGACTCACGTGAACTTCTTTCCCGCTCCGCTGCCGCCAGCTTCGACGTTGTGATCGTTGATCCCATGTTCTCTCAGCCTGCGAAGTCGGACGGCAATTTTGCGGCGTTACGTGACTTCGCCGACCCTACCACCCTTGATTCCGAGTGGATTCAACAGGCCCGGCGGGTCGCAAAACGGTGGGTAGTCGTGAAGGCTGGACATGCAGAACCATGGTTCGGTTCCGTGGGCCTGCGTCGCGTACCGGGAATGGAAACAACCCGTTGGTGGAGAGCAAAGGGTTGCTCGGGAACTTCGGAGGCGCTGGTCCGTCAGTCGGATCGGTGAAGATCCCTTCCTTCCGGGGAAGGATCGGGATGACAATTCGCCGCACGCGCACGCGCGAAATCCGCTAGGATTCCGGCCAACCAGCCCGGCTTTGTTCGGGCAACATGATGAATTGAACGACCAGGACGGAGTTTTTCTTAGCATGTACACACTCGAGGTCCAGAACCCGGTGGCGGAGCAGCGGGGTGTCATGAACTCTTTCACGACCAGCCCGCGCCCGAAATCGCTTGACGGGTTGACCGTGGGGCTGCTGTGGAGCGGAACGCATGGTGGTGACGTGGCGTTGAACACAGCCGGCGAGTTGATCCAGCAGCGATTCAAGAACGTTACCGTCAAGTTCTTCAACGGAAACAACTACCCGGCCCCGGAGCACATCCGGCAGCAGTGCGCAGAGGAGAGTGACGTCGTTATCGGCGCCACCGCTGACTGAGGGACCTGCGCGTCGTGGATGTGCTACGACATGATCGAAATCGAGAAGACCGGCACCCCCGCCGTTCCGATCGTCTCCGGCCGCTTCGTTGAAGACGCGGTTGCGAGTACCCGTGCATTTGGCATGCCTTCCCTCCAGTGGGTGGAAGTGCCGCGTATTTACCGGAATCTTGAGCACGACCTGTGCCGAAGCCAGACGGCGGACGTCATAGACGAACTCATCGGGCAACTGACCTCGGGAATGGATGCCCGGGTATCCGACATCGATACGGTGGGCGGTCGCACGTACGAGGCCGACGACCGGTACGAAGCCGTACTGGCGATGAATGACGACCTGATCAGCGAGGACCTCGGCGACGGCCTGCCGCTGTTCCCGGCGACCAGAGATGCCGTGGAGGAGATGCTGACCGGCACGAACCTTCCCCCGGACCACGTTGTGTGCGACATGCCCCCGGGCTTTGGAATCGCGACGGTGGAGAAGATCGCAATCAACTCCGTCATGGCGGGAGCGAAGCCGGAACACCTTCCGGTGGTGATCGCAGCCGTCAAAGCGATCTCGAATATCCAGGCGGACGGCGGCAAGTCGCTCCTGATGTCCACCAGTCCACAGGCGCCGTTCCTCATCGTGAACGGCCCGATAATCGACGAACTTGGCTTCAATGCCAGGTCCGCCATCGGACCGGGCCGAGACAACCTGGTCAACACCGTCGTCGGGCGTGCATTTGCGATGTGCTTCAGGAATATCGGCTACTGGTACCCGGGCAAGATGGACATGGATACCATCGGCACCACCCGGAAGTTCGTCCAGTGCGTCGCCGAGAACGAAGAGATGAGCCCGTGGGATCCTTTCCACGTCGATCAAGGGTTCGATCGCGATGAGAGCACGGTCAGCCTCTTCATAACGGACGGAGAACTGGACCAGCAGGACCAGGGCAACACCACCGCGGAGGGGCTCCTCAAAAACCTCGCGTACGGGTGCGTCTTCGGCACCAAGAGCATCCAGGACAAGGGCCATACCCAGCGCCTGATCCTGATGCCCCCGGACGTTGCCGGGCCCGTTGGCAAACAGGAGTTCACCAAGCGGGCGGCCAGGGAGTACATCCAGCAGAACGCCAGCCACAGCCTCGGCAAGATGATCCATTACATGCCGCTTGAGGGCGAGGCCCGGGTGGCGGAGAAGTGGAAGTGGCTGGAGAACCTGACCGAGGAGCAGCGGCTCGAGATCGAGTTCCCGGTTATGGACTCGGCGGACGACTGTTACATCCTTGTGGTCGGCGCTGACCGGGCGAAGACGGCGATCTTCCCGAGCGGTCCCTCGCCGGTTACGGAAGGGATTGATCAGTACAGGGCGTAAAGCTAAATACGACCTGACTAGAACGTCAAAATAAAATCGCCGCCCAGCATTATCGCTGCGGCGGCGGTTTTGTTTCGGGGAGCCGCAGCACGAGAATTGAGGACGGATCATTTACCCATGATCGGGCTTGTCACGACGGATCAGGGGCCGAACGCCGAATTCGTTCAGGCGTTCCAGCGAACCATGCCCGACATCGAAATCCGCCTGGTTGGAGCGTTGGACGATCTGTCGATGGACGAGATCGAAGCGCTTGCCGCACGGCCGTCGCCGTATCCGATCCAGACGATCCTGGCCGACGGCACGACGCGTGACATCGATATTTCGGTTCTCGTTCCGCTTGTGGATTCGCGGGCGCACGAAATGGTGGAGCGGGGCGCGGGCGTGATCGCCGTTTGTTGCGCCGGGGATTTCCCGGACATCGACTGTGGAGTGCCGGTGCTTTACCCGGGACGGTTGCTATCCGGGATGGCCGGTGCGGTTGCGGCTACACGCCGTATCGGAGTTGTTTCGCCGATCGCGTCGCAGATGGAGTCGGCGCGCCGTAACTGGGAGCGGGACGGTTTTGATGTGAAGATGGCGTTCGCGTCGGCGTTTCGGAAGGACGAGATAGAGACGGCGGCGCGCGAGATGTCAGATCCGGCCCTTGAGGTGGTAGTCCTTGATTGCATGGATCATACGGCGATGGATCGTGACGAGTTCGCACGGCTATGCGGCAGGCCCGTGCTTGCGGCGTTGTCACTGACGGCGCAGGTTGCCAGCGAGATTCTGGGAGGGTGAGGGTGTACGCATTCTCGTCTTTGCCGTGAACAATGCTTCCTCCCTCACCTCAATCCTCTCCCGCTGGGAGAAGGCGCAGGATGAGGGAGATGCTTCTCAACCGTCCGCATTGGATGCAGGAGGGACCCGTGTACATCCAGGGTGAGGGAGGACAGAGGTGTTCGCGAGACCACTATTTTTCACTGTACGGCGTGCCGGTGAAGGTCCCTCGTCCTTCCGTGATAGGAAGGATCGGGATGATAAATCGAATTGTGGAGTTAAGACATGCTCGGACTAGTGACCATAGGGCAAACCCCGCGGCCGGATTTTGAAACGGCGTTCCGGGAGTACGTCCCGGGCGTGGATTTCCAGATCGTCGGCGCGCTCGACGGTTTTGCGGCGGACGAGATCGAAGCGTTGTCAAAGCAAATCGGCGATTTTCCGCTGCATATGTTGCTGGCCGATGGCTCGACGTGCGATATCCAGCAGCGGGCGCTTACTCCGCTCGTCGATCAGCGCATGCGCGAGCTCGTGTCGGCAGGCGCCACGGCTGTCGGGCTGCTGTGTACGGGTCGGTTCCATGATTTTGATCCCGGCGTCCCGGTTCTCATGCCCGGCAAACTGCTTCCTGCCGTAGCCGGCGCCATCGCCCCGTCCCGGCGGATCGGAGTCATTGCGCCGATCGAATCTCAAATAGAGCCAATGCGCGATGTATGGGAAAGCGACGGATTTTCGGTAACCGTCGCGGTGGCCTCCCCGTATCACGATGGCGAGAACGAGGCAGCGGCGAGAGTTATGGCGGACGCCGCTCCAGAACTGGTGGTGCTGGATTGTATGGGTCACGGCCCGGCGTCGCGGGACGAGTTCAGTCGGCTTTCCGGACGACCCGTACTGACGGCACAGACCCTGCTCGCGAAGGTGGCTGGAGAGATTGCGGGCAGCCTTTGATGAACCCGGATCGATACTGATCCCGGTGGCACATTGTCATGTCCCGGTCCTGTGCTAATCTTCCCGGCGGATTCGTACCGCTGCCGCCTCGTCACTAGATGAGACCGGCGCCAACCCAAACGAGGTCTCATACATGACGAAAATGACGGGCGGCGAAGCGATCGTTAAATCGCTCCGGCGCGAGGGCGTTGAGGTGGTCTTTGGCCTCCCCGGTGTCCAGCTTTACGGAATCCTGGCGGGACTTCGTGACGAACCGGGCATTCGGCTTATCACGACACGGCACGAACAGGCGACCGGATACATGGCCGATGGATACGCCCGTGCCGGAGGCGCCTCGGGATTCGGAACGGCGCTTGTCGTGCCCGGCCCCGGCCTGCTCAACGCAGCGGGCGGTCTTTCAACGGCCTACTCGGTGTCATCGCCCGTTTTCATGATCTCGGGACAGGTGCAACGTGACTTCATCGGAAAAGATGTCGGCATGCTGCACGAGGTCAACGACCAGCTCACGTTGATCGAGCCGGTCACCAAGTGGCGCAAGCGCGCCCTGACGGTCGGCGAGATCCCCGCCGCGGTGCAAGAAGCGGTGTACCAGCTCAAGACGGGCCGGCCCCGGCCCGTTGAGATCGAGGTGCCGCCGGAGACGATGGAAGAACAGGGCGAGGCGGTCTTGCTGGACCCTAAAGTAGCGGTACGGGAGGGCGCTGACTCCAGTCGTATAGACGCCGCCGCGGAGATGCTTATTAACGCCAAACACCCGGTCATCATCGCCGGCGGTGGCGTCGTTCTCGGGGATGCCGTCGACGAGCTGGGGGAGCTCGCCGAGGCACTCCAGGCAGGGGTCTTCACTACGCTCGACGGCAAGGCCGCTATCCCGTGGTCGAACCCGTTCTGCATGGGACTCGGCCGAATCCTCGGCGGCACGGGTCCGGCCGGGGAGTACTTCACGGCTTCCGATGTAGTTATCGGCGTTGGCTCCCGTCTCGCCGGATTTGGCGGGTCGATCATCCCGCCCGGCAAACAGGTCATACACATCGACATCGACCCCGAAGAGGTCGGGCGCAATTACGAGGACACCTACGGCCTGGCAGGGGACGCGGGCAAGACGATGAAGGCGCTCGCCGAGCGAGTTCGCTCCGCCGGTTCAAGACCATCTGCGACTGCGGAGATTAACGCCGTCAGAGATTCGATCTTCGCCGGGGCTGACGGAACCCAGCCCCAGTGGGACATCCTCCGAGGCCTGCAGGCGGGCGCCCCGGACGACACCATTCTCATCCCGGACAGCACGCAAGTCGGGTATTACAGCTTCGCGTACTGGAAGGTTGAGTCGGACCGTTCCTATCTGGGATCCGGATACTCCGGCAACCTGGGATTCGCTTTCCCGACCGGACTGGGCGCCAAGGTGGCGCAGCCGGACCGGCCGGTCGTCGTGATCGCCGGAGACGGCGGCTTCATGTACAACGTGTCGGAGATGGCCACGGCCGTCCAGCACGGCATCAACCTCGTTACCGTGGTGTTCAATGACAACGCGTTTGGCAACGTGGGACGCGACCTGGACATCGGGTTCGGCGGCAAGTACGGGACGGACCTCCACAACCCCGACTTCCCGCGGCTTGCGAAGTCGTACGGGATGGAGGGGATGCAGGTTAAAGACCCGGCCAGGATCGGCGATGCCCTTCAGGATGCAATCCAGATGGACGCGCCGGTGCTGATCGAGGTTCCCGTGGACCGGATGCCGGTTCCACATTTCTTCCCGCAACGTCCACAGGCGCCACAACGGCCGGAATAGCAGCTCTATACCTGATGAGTTCCCTACGTGTGGCCGCTTTGGCCCGCACAACCCTGATCGGTACGCCCGGCGTCCGATCATACTGAGGAGAGTCCCGAATGGCTCAAATGACCGGCGGCGAGGCACTGGCAAAGTCCCTCTACAGAGAGGGCGTCCGCGTGATGTTCGGATTACCCGGGATCCAGATGTACGGGATCATGGCGGCGCTTCGTGACGAGCCGGGCATACGCTTCATCACGACTCGCCATGAACAGGCGACCGGTTACATGGCGGACGGCTACGCCCGCGCAGGCGGCGAGGGTGGATTCGGTACCGCGCTTGTCGTCCCCGGGCCTGGCCTCTTCAATGCCGCAGGCGCCCTGAGCACCGCGTATTCGGCTTCATCCCCGGTACTGATGGTTTCCGGCCAGGTGCAGCGTGACTTCATCGGCAGCGATGTGGGCATGCTCCACGAAATCAACGACCAGATGGAGGCCATCAAGCCCGTCACGAAGTACCAGAGGCGTGCGTTGCAGGTCGGGGACATCCCGCAGGCGGTACATGATGCCGTGCTCGCCATGAAAACCGGGAGGCCCCGCCCGGTGGAGATCGAGATTCCGCCGGAGACCCTCGAGGAATGGGGCGAGGCCGAGTTGATGGAGGGAAGTAACCCGTTGCGGTCCTCTGCGCCCGCGCAGGACGTAGAAAAGGCCGTCGAGATGCTGGCGTCCGCCGAGCGTCCCGTTATCTTCGCAGGCGGCGGTGTGAACCTGGGCGATGCCCAGGAGGAACTCAAGGCGGTCGCCGAGCACTTGCAGGCGGGGGTCGTGATGACCGGCGAAGGCAAGGGAGCGATCGATAGCCGCCATCCGCTGGCTATCGGCTCGGCTCTCAGCCCGAGCAGCCCGATCGTGGAATATCTCCAGACCGCCGATGTGATCCTTGCCGTCGGCTCACGCCTCGTACGAGCCGGCATCAGGCCGGATCAGACGATTATTCAGCTGGATATCGATCCCGACGAGATCGGCCGGAACTACGATGTCCACGGACTCGCCGGGGACGCAAGCGCGACCTTGCGATCTGTTCTCGATGGACTGAAGGCCAGCGGCGGTCCTCGTGAATCGGCCGCTGACAAGATCGGAACCGTTCGCGACGCGGCGGACGCACTCGCGCCCGGCACTCAGCCGCAGGGCACGATTCTGAAGAGCATTCGGGACAACACGCCGGACGATACGCTGTTCATCAGCGGCATGACGCAGGTCGGCTACTACAGCCGGTCTCACTGGAAGACATATAAACCCCGCAGTTTCTTCACATCAGGCTACTCCGGGAACCTCGGTTACGCCTTCCCGACGGGGCTTGGCGTGAAGGTCGCGCAGCCGGACAAACCCGTAGTCATCACCTCTGGAGATGGCGGGTTTTTGTACTCCTCGCAGGAGCTGGCGACCGCCGTGCAGCAAAACATCAACGCCGTGGTGGTGGTGTTCAACGACAACGCGTTCGGGAACGTTTCGCGAGACCTGGACAACAAGTTTGGCGGGACGTACGGGGCCGAACTGCACAACCCGGACTTCGTCGAAATGGCCGAGGCGTACGGCGTGAAGGGCATGAAGGTGGACGAGATGGAGGACGTCGGTCCTGCCGTCGCAGACGCCATCCAGCTAGATCGACCGGTGCTCATTGAAGTTCCAGTCGGCCGAATGCCGCAGCCGGCGATGTTCCGCGGTTCCGATCCGGATACGACCGGATCGAAGTCGTAGCAGAAGTACCACCTCACAGTTTTCGGGGGAACGCCCCGATTCATCCGCGGCCGCATCGCGAGCGCCGGGCGATACTTAATCGAACGCCTTGACATCGCTGTTCGATGGAGTAGCGTGACGCCGTTCCCACGGACGGCGTGCGCTGCTCGTCCGCTTGCCGGGTCACCTTTCGCAGCGGCGCCGTAACCGAGGACTTCGATGTACCCGAATCCGCTAAAGCAGAAAATCCAGGACGGAAAACTCGTGCTGGGCACGGCGATCCCAACGCACGACATTCGCATCGCTGCCGCGCTGGCATACAGTTCTACCGCTGACTTCATCTGGATCGACCAGGAGCACTCTCCGTTTGGCCCGCGTGACATGGAGATGATCCCGATCGTCCTGCGCCAGCAGGGCATCGCTCCGATGGTGCGTGTGCCGTGGAACGATCCCACGCACATCAAGAAGGCCTTCGACGCCGGTGCATCGGCCGTGATGGTTCCCCAGATCGGTAACGTTGAAGAGGCAAAACGGGCCATCCAGTACGCCAAGTACCCGCCACTGGGCAACCGTGGCATCTCGCCGACGTGGCCCGCCCTGGCAGGCGAAGACTTCATAGACGTCGTGAACACAGCGAACGATGAGACCGTGCTTATCCTCCAGTTGGAGTCCGAAGAGCACTACAACCAGGTGGATGAAATCCTGGCGCTTGACGGCTTCGATGTCCTGCTCGTCGGCCCGATGGACCTCTCTGCGTCGCTCGGCGTGATGACGGACATGCAGAGTCCGAAGGTCCAGAACATCATGGAAGAGATGCCGAAACGGGCGGAGGGCAGCGGCAAGATTATCGGCACTACTCTCGGAGACCCGGAAGAGATCCGGCAGAAGGTTGACTGGGGTTATAAGTTCCTGAACCTGGGCAGTCCGATCGGCTTTGGCATCAACTTCATCAACGATCGGTTTGTCGAGTACCGGGCACAGGCGGGGAATTAGGGAGCGGGGCGGCGCTATTTGGCCCTGATAGCCCGCCCTTCGAGAGCCTCAGGGAGCGGGTTGGAGTTTTGGGGAACAGGTCAATAACTGGAGTAGTAAATGGTCCTGCCACGATTTCGAGTTCCGGAAGACATCGCCATACGCGTCCCGCAGGAGAACATGCGGGCGACGCTCGAGGACATGTTTCAGCACGTAGGCATGTCGCCGGAAGACGCGGCGCAGTCCGCCGATGTACTGATGTTCGCCGACCTGCGCGCCATCGAGACGCACGGCGTATCAAACATGATGCGTTCTTACATGGAGCGTTTCGCGTCCGAGGACATCAATCCCCGGCCGGACTGGAAAGTCGTCCGGGAGTCGATGTCGACGGCAACGATTGACAGCGACTCCGGGCATGGGCTCGTGATCGGCCCGCTGGCCATGAACATGGCGATCGAGAAGGCGGAGAAGACGGGCATCGGTTCTGTTGCCGTCGGGAACGGCAGGCACTTCGGCGCGGCCGCCTATCACGCCATGATGGCGCTGCCGCACGACATGATCGGCGTCGCGATGACGGTGGGCGGGATCAACGTTCTCCCGACCTGGAGCTCTGAGCCCTTGATCGGCCTGAACCCGATCGGGTTCGCCGCCCCGACACGCAACGAGGCGCCCTTCGTTTTCGATGCCGCGATGAGCAGCGTGGCCGGGAATAAGGCCACGCTTGCAAAGCGGCTTGGCGTCAAAATGATGCCGGGCTGGATAGCGGACTCTGAAGGCACCCCGATTATGGAAGAGACGGACGTCCCGGAACAGTCGTTCATGCTGCCGGTCGGTGGCACGCGCGAACTGGGCTCCCACAAGGGCTACGGGCTGTCGGTCATGGTGGACATCCTGTGCGGCGTACTTTCAGGGACCGGTCCCGGCTTCGTCGTCAAGGGTCGGGCGCAGGAGGGGAAGGCCTCAGGCGGCGCCGCGACGCATCACTTCACGGCCTACAAGATCGAGGCTTTCACGGACCTGGACGGTTTCAAGGACGACATGGACAACTTCATGAAGACCCTGCGCGAGTCGAAGCCCGCGCCGGGACATGAACGGGTCGTCTACGCCGGTCTGCCCGAGCACGAGGACAACATCGAGCGCTCGGAGAACGGCATTCCGTACCACCCTGAAGTGATCGACTGGTTCCGTGACATCACGTCCGAGTTGGAACTGGAGTGGCGCCTGACCTAGTCCATTCAGATCAGTGGGATTCGCCGAGTTCACCCCGGGGCGCAGCTATCGAAGGTGACCGGTTCTGTAAAGACGCCAGTTCCTTGCGGTGTCATCAAAGATCAACTCCGGTCGCGCCCAGCCGAGACGGGAGGCCCATTCCTCCGTGTCCTGGGAGTCCGGGGTGCCGGGAGAGCCGGTGGCCGTCATGACGACGATACCGGTGTCCGATGGTGACGATAGGATCGCCAGGCGGTCATCGGTCCAGCACTGATCTGGAATGGCCTGCGTCGGTTTGTCCTTGCCGGTAGCGTGGCGCTGTACCCATGACGAGGCGTTCTCAAACCAGCCGGGCAGGCTCCACGGTGGCCGCACCGGCCTGGAGTCGTCAGAAGGGTCAACAGACTCGAACTCCGCGAGCCAGGCTTCGATCATTTCGCGATCGGACTTTGATTCGAACTCCATCTCGTCCAGCACGACTCTGCCCGCCCAGGCCGTACGACCGATACGCTGACGGGCCAATTCACCAATCACTTCCATCTCGTAATACCTGAGGATGGCCCGGTAATCCGTGTGCCCGGGTTCGTCATGGACGAGCCGGCGCACGAAGGTCCTGAGTCCGAACAGGCGGAATACAGCGAGGTTGATGTGATCGACGGCGGCCGCGTGGTGCTCAATCGGCGTCAACACGGGTAATGCCCAGGCGTTCGCCTGGCGAACTGTCAGGACGCTCGGACGGTTCGGGTGCGCGATGAGCAATCGGCACTCTATGAACGTGTCCACATCGTGGAGAAGTATCCCCGCGGTCACGTGTCGCATCTCCCATCACCGATTGTGGGTGAGTGAGGGAATGTTACAGCTACGCCGGGATATCAGGGTTGAAATCGGATGTTTATGGTCATGGCGATACGGATTCTGACGAAAAACGTATCAATACGGGGGAAACGCGGCGAGACGGTTCCCGTGCAGTTGTCGGCCCCGGCTAACCGTTTTCGTTCTCCGCGGCGTCGCGCTCGGCGTCCGGCGTGTATCGATAATTACGGACACCCGGAATGAACCTCCAGATCAGTCCGACAACCACAATTGATATCAGACCACCGATCACCATAGTGGGCCCGGCGCCGACTATCGCAGACATCTGTGCTACTTC
>JASLLE010000105.1 GCA_030747175.1 Dehalococcoidia bacterium
TCGGCGCCGAGGTTGTCCCCGTAGTTCGGCCTGAACAGGGTTTCCATGATTCCTGCGATGTAAACGTCTTCTGCGCAACCGGCGGTGCAGAACCGCGGCGTGCCAACTCCGGCGTTTACGGCGTTTACGGCAACGGTCGTCTCACCGGTCGGGACAACGTCGTCGCCACCGGTCGAGGGAGCGTCCGCAGCACCGGCATCCGCCGCAGCCGAAGCCGTCGCAGCGGCATCATCCGCCGCCGCGGCCTCAGCGGTTGCGGTGGCGCTGTCGCTCACGCCGCTGAACGTTCGGAATGCATCCTGGTCGCCGCCACTTCGTCCAGACGCTCCGCCCCCGCTATCGCTTCCACAAGCGACGGCGAAAACCAGGAGCAGGCTTAACGAGGCGAAGATGACCCAGGGCCTCTTGATCGGAATATTTGCCAACGTCTCCTCCTTGTCTTCGGCACTCTTGGCCGAACCCGGTCCCGTTCACGACGGTCGCCGCGTGGGTCTCCACGTGAATCGATCAACGACCGCCTTCGGGACGATATGAAGGCTGGTGCCAGATAGTAAGGGTTTCATCCCGTCCGTCAACACCTGCCGGCCATTCAGACCGCAATTGTGAGCCCATTTCGTTCGTGTCGGATCAATAGATCGGGTGGCAACGAATTCGGCGACAGGCGCCCCCTGAAACGGGGGTATGCGCCCGGTCAGATCAGGCGTACAGGTCTAGCTGGCCACCGCCCAGGATGTACAAACCGGCAGCGCCCATTCCCTCTTCAGGCAAGAACTCTGCGGCCAACCGGTAACCCTCCGGCGACTCTTGCTCGGCCAGCGTGATGGTGGCGTCAACCAGGTCGGGGAGTCGCGCGTCCGCCCACATCTCCTCCTGCGTCGTCACGCCGGAAAGCACGAACCGGACACTCCACGGCGCACTCAAAACCTCGGCGGGCTCGATGATCACATCGTGTGTCGATGCCTCCAGCGGCGTTGCACCTTCTTTGACTACCGGCATCGGCTCGTAATCAGGGCGGGCTATGATGTGGACGTGGGCGTGGTCCTGGCTTTGATGCGCGATTCGACCGAAGTTGGAGATGGCGCGAAAGCCTTCAGGGACCACGTCTTCGGGGACGTTGTCGATGGTGAGCTCGCGCCCGAGCGCGAGCGCGTACGGGATCAAAGGCACGTAAAGATTCCGGTCCGTCCACAACTGTTCCTGCGATGGATGTCCCGGCGGGACGACCAGCGCCATCATCCTGAGCCAGGTCAGGCGATTGCGAAATGCGAGGGGGCCGTCAGCCGCCAGTTCCGAGCGGTCCTCCGTCTCGATGCCGCCCGGGCTTATGTACCGGGCCGGTTCGTCGCCGGAAGATATCTTGCAGAACACGCACCCGTCGCGTAGCGGGTATTGCCGTTCAGACGCGTCCGGCTCCATCTATCGGCGACCCCGGCCGCGTGTTCCGGCAGAACGACGTGTTCTCGGTCGCGCAGACCCCCGATTCCTGAAGTCCGGCGCATCCAGAAATCGCTCGCTCACCATCAGGCCGTCACGCAACCGCGACATTATCGACGCCGAGAAGGATGCTCCCGAACGCCCGGGCTCGTCACCGTCCCGGTCCGGGTCCGAGAGCATCACCCGGCTCGTGATGACCGTCGGAAGTGCCGAGTTGTAGCGATGGACGATGAGCTGGTACAGCTTTTCCTCCGCCCACGCGGTTGAGCTGTGGGCGCCGAGATCGTCGAGGATCAGAAGTTCGGCGTTCTTGATCTGCTCGAACAAACGGTCATAACTGACGCGGCTTTCCGGGCTGAACGCCTGCCTGAGATGATCGAGCAGGTCCGGGACGAAGGCGAAGGTGACCGGAAGCCTGAGCGTTAAGCGCAGTCCGGCGATGGCGACGGCGAGGTGTGTTTTTCCGGCACCGGTGGGACCGGCAAGGTAAAGCCATCGGTCTGGATGTTCGGCGAAGGCGCTTGCCGTCCCGAGGGCGTCTTTGAGAACTTCTTGCTGGGCGCGTGTCGCACCCGCCCCGCCTCGCGGATCAAATGAATCAAAGGTCATCGATTCAAGCATCCGTGCCGGGATATCGCCGACGGCGGAATTGGTGGAGCTTGCCGGGGCGGTGATTTCACACACGGTGACCAGGTCAGGATCCAGGAGGCGGGTGCGCATCCGGTCCGGCAACGAGTTGCGGTCCATCCCGGAGGTCACCACGGTCGGCCGTCGGGCGTCGTAACGGCTCGTCAGGATCTGGTCCATCTTCTCCTCCGCCCACGGCGTCATGTTTCCGGCGCCGAGGTCGTCCAGGACGAGCAGCGGCGCGTTCAAAACCTGGTGGAACAGGCTTTCGTATTCCGACCACTCACCCGAGTCGGCCGTTGGGCGCAAACGGTCGAGCAACCGTGGCGCGGGGATGAAGAAAACGGGTCTTCCATCTTCCACGCATCGATTCGCCACCGCGGCGGCGAGATGTGTCTTTCCTGATCCCGACGGGCCGAGGATTACCAGCCAGCCTTCCGGGTTTTCCGAGTAAAGCCTGGCCGATTCAAGAGCGGGGGCGAAGGTCGCTGGATCGGCGAACCCGTCGCGACCCTCCGGCAGGGCTGTGTCGAATCGCAACCGATCCAGCGGACCGAGGTTGGAGTAGCGTTTCAGCCGTTCACCCTGGCGATCGTTCCAGCTCTTCTCACGGCATACGCACGGCGCCATCTTCCCGAACCCAGGGCTGCCCATCGGCTCCCCGAGGCTGAGCCACCGCGCGTCGTCGCATATATCGCAGTGCGGCTCGCCGTCAGCGGTTTCCCCTGGCTCGTTGTTCGGCGAGATAGCGTCGAAGGTACTCGTCCGAGCGAGTCGGGTCAGTATCTTTTCCAGGCTTTCCATCCGGCCTGCCTTCATCCGCCCATCCCCGGAGGACGGCGGCTATGTAGTTCCAACTCCGGGCGTTGGCCCGCGCTGCCGCGGTAATGGCCTCACGGACCCAGTTTTCCGGGTAAATATCAAGGGCATCGCGCAGAGTGTCCGCAACCGCCGGCGTCAAAGTCCCGATGTTGTGTTCGTAGTCGGCGAAGACCGACGGCTGTGATACCACATCTGCCGTCGACGGATACGTTTCCGCGGGGGCATCCCTGTCCCGTTCCGGGAATGACGTTTCGACGGCCCTCCGGACGGCGTCCGAATTCAGGAAATACAGTGTCTCGTCGTCGTCCCCCGGAACAGCCAGCAGCGTACCACGGCGCGCCGCTTTTTCCAGTGCGGTTGACACGCGTCCCTCAAGTTGGTCGCCCGAGGCGTTGAGCATGGCAGCCGTGGTGCGGTCTGATAGCAGGTCATCTGCACGAATCGAGGCCGGAAACAGGCGCCGTTGGTGCAAAAACCAGATCGCCCGAAGCGTCACCTTGAGCTCGTCGAGATCGTCGATCTCTTCGAGCAGGCTGGACAGCAGCGGGTTCGGGACCGGAGTGGATTTGTAACCCGGGGGGAAGCCCTTCGCCTGGTCGCGCGGCCGGCCCTCCCTGTAGGAATTCCCGGGACCGGTCATCCGGGATTACGCCCGGGAATCGACGACGCGCCGGGAGTCGTCATGGAATCGTCCGTGAGCTTCGGTCACAGCCAGGCCTACGCTCCCGGTCGGGCCATTGCGGTGTTTCGCGACGATAAGTTCGGCGAGGCCACGCGGGTAGATCAGGCCCGGGTTGTCCCGCTCCCAGTCCTGCTCGGCGATGAACTTGTCCTCGCGATGGATGAAGATCACGACATCGGCGTCCTGCTCGATCGATCCGCTTTCCCGCAGGTCGGACAGCATCGGGCGGTGCGACGTGCGGTGTTCGATGGCGCGGCTCAACTGGGATAGCGCCAGAACTGGCACGTTGAGGTCACGTGCCATGCCCTTGATCGAGCGGGAGATCTCGCTGACCTCCTGCGCCCGGTTGTTCTCGCTGCGCCTGCTGTTGCCCCGGATCAACTGCATGTAGTCGATCACGACGAAGTCAAGACCGTGCTCCATCTGCAGGCGGCGTGCTTTGGACCGCATTTCGGCGACGGACTGGATCGGCGTGTCGTCTATGTAGATCGAGAGGTCGGACAGGAAACCGACGGAGTCCACCACCTGGGCCTGCTCCGTCTCACTCAGCAGGCGCATGCGCAGGTTGTGCATGTCCACTTTCGCCTCGGCGGACAGCAATCTTAGAGCGATCTGCTCCGTGCCCATTTCCAGCGAGAAGATTCCGACCGTCGCTCCCGAGCCGATCCCGGTGCCGAAGGCCGCGTTGCGGGCGATATTCAAACCGAGCATGCTCTTGCCGACGCTCGGCCGTGCGGCGAGGACGATCATGTCTGACCGGCTCATGCCGCCGAGGAGATCATCCATGCCCTTGAAACCGGTGCCGATGGGACGGCCTTCGATGCCGTCCAGGTCTGTTAACGGCGATGTCTGTTCAAGGAACGGGTCCAGCGACTCGCTAAGTGGGACGAAGTCCCGGGTCGGCGCGCTGGAACGGATCTGGAACAGGGCGTCCTCGGCGCGGCTCAACGCAGCGTCGACGTCGGCGTCTTCCTCATATCCGATCTCGGAGATGTTCGATGCGGCGCGGATGAGCTTGCGCATCGTCGATGTTCGCTGGACGATGCGTCCGTAGTACTCGACGTGGCGGGAAGTCGGGAGTATCTCCACCAGGTGGCCGAGGTAGGCGGTGCCGCCGACATCGGCCAGTCTCTCGGTACGCTCAAGCTCGTGCGCCACCGAGATCTGGTCGATCGCTTCCTGGCGCTGGAACAACTCGAAGCAAGCTTCGTAGCACCAGCGGTTACGTTCCCTGTAGAAATCATCCGGATCCAGGAACGAAGCCACCCGTGTCAACGCCTCGTTGTCGACAAGCAGTGAGCCGATTACGGCTTCTTCAGATTCTATGTCGTGGGGTGGAAGCCGATCGGCCTGCAATTTGCCTTATTCCTCTGAGCTCTCCGCTTCGGCGTCGTCACTGGAATCGGTTGAATCGTCCCCGGATTCGGATGAATCAGTAGGCGCTTCAGAGCCGTCATCTTCGCCCTCTTCGTCTTCGCCGCGCTCCCTGGCCTCGCGTGCCAGGCGACGTGCCTCGAACTCTTCGAGGAGTGACATCTCGCCCGTGCCGTCACCGCTCACGCCCTCTTCCAGGGCGGCTTCCATGGCCGCCGCCTCTGCGCCGCCGTCGATGGACACGACGTTCAGTACGATCTGCCCCTCCACTCCCTCAAAATATCGGATGGGGACCGTGTATTCGCCGAGCATCCGGACCGGGGCTTCAAAACGAATCCCGCGCCGATCTACCTGGACCCTGGAAATCTCGGTCAGTTTTTCGGCCAGCATGGTGTTGGTCACGGAACCGTACAGGCGGCCTCGTGGTCCGGATCGGACGAGGATCTCGACGGGCTCTTCCGCAAGGCTCGCGGCGACCTGTCGCCACTCTTCCGCCTCTTTGACACGCCGGACCTCGGCATCGCGCCTCAGGCTCTCGACCCGCTTTAGCTCGCCCGCGGTCGCCATGGTGGCGAGTTCACGGGGCAGGAGGAAGTTCCGTGCGTACCCGTTCTTGACGTCCTTGATATCGCCGGCGCGGGCGTTCGGCGGGACATCCTGCAAGAAAATGACTTTCATCTGGTCCTCCATGGCCCGCTGAACTCGAGTTGTCTCGACGTTCACTCGCGGGCGGAATCAGGTGTGACCCGGCGGCGGAAGGTCCGGAGCGCGGTCTGTCACCTGGATGCTGCGACTCAATTGCCGGACCCCGTGCAATGGTGTACCGCGATGTACTGGCGAGCACGGGCCGTCCGGCGGGAGACGATCAGAAGATCATAGACGCGAGACTGGCCCCCGCACAACGGTCATAAGTCGGAATCCCCGGCTTCCCGGCTTCGGAGTAGTCGAGGACAGGGACCGGCGGGTGTCTATGCCCGCCCGGAACGGTGATCCTCCCGGATATCACCGTACGGGCGGGAGTGTTTTGCAGAGTTCCGGAGAGTGCGCGCCTAACCGACGACACCGGATGTCCTGAGCTTTGCGATCTCTTCATCGCTCATGCCCAGAAGGTCAGCCATAATCTCTTCGTTGTGCTGTCCGATCGTCGGCGTAGAGCCGACGGGCACGTCGCTCCGGCTGAACTTCACGATTTTGCCGGAAACGTGGATTGTTCCCGCCACGGGGTCCGGTACTTCGACGAGAACCTCTCGTTCCTTCAGGTGCTGGCTCATCGAAGCGCGCGGGATGTCGTTGACCGGAGCGCTGGGGATGGAGGCCGCGTTCAATATCTGCTCCGCCTCGTCCGTCGTGTGGGCGCCGAACCAATCGATCAGCGCAGCTTCTATTTCGCCGCTGTTGTCGGTACGGCCGCCGCGCGTCTGCCAGCGTGGATCCTCTTTCCACTCCGGGTGGCCGAGGGTGTCCGCAAGCCTCGGGAAGATGTTGTCGCTGGACGCTCCAGCCAGGTACACGTGGCCGTCAGAGGTCTTGTAAGCGTTGGTCACCCCATCGCCATTGCCCTGGCGCTCGGGCACGATCCCCGCGCCGAGGTAAGCCGTCAACGGGATTTCGCACGTCGTGAACCCGGTGTCCGCCAGGCAGACGTCTATCGCCTGCCCTTCGCCGGAGAACTGTCGCTCGTACAGAGCGCCCAGCGCGCCGATGGTGGCATGCAGGGACGTTATGCGGTCTATCAACGGGAACGGAAGTACTGTCGGGTCGCCCTCCGGCGGCCCGGTCAGGGACATCAGTCCGCTCATCGCCTGGCCGATGGTGTCGAAACCGACGCGATCTTTGAAAGGACCGTACTGGCCGTACGCGGACACGTTGACCATGACGATACCTTTGTTCAGTTTCTTCAGATCTTCGTAACCGAAGCCCATGTTGGCGATGGTGCCCGGGCGGAAGTTCTGGATGAATACATCTGAGACCTTCACCAGGTCCCGGAGAACCTCTTTCCCCTCTTCGGTCCGGAGGTTGATGGAGAGGCTCCGCTTGCCGGAGTTGTACTGCACCCAGTAGGCGGACTGGCCGCGCACACGCGGGCCATTGGAGCGGCTTTCGTCGCCTTTGAGAGCCTCTACCTTGATGACGTCCGCGCCCAGGCGGGCGAACATCAGCCCGCAGCGCGGGCCTGCCTGGTAGCGGCCAAGGTCGAGGACCCGGACCCCGTCCAGTGCGCCTTTTGCCCCGGCGCCGTCTCCATTGCTGTTGGTCATCGGTTCTCCTCCATTCAAGGTGCGCCGCTTTGCTGCAAGACCGCGGGACCCTGTGATCCGAGTGCTCAGTTTCGAGTGATGAGTCCGCAGATCATACATCCGTCCCGGATGCCCGGGCCGGGCGGTTGGCGTTCCCGGGCATCGCCCGGCGCAGATTCGCTCCGAACCAGTTTTGCCGCGCATTTCAGCATCCAGGAAAACAGAAAACGTCACGTTCTCCACGAATGTAAGCGTCCGGCGCCGGGGGCGATACCGGTCGCGCAAAAGAAATAAACGCGGATTTGTTCGCGACTTTCGGGTACTACCCAGCCGCCGAAGACTGAAGGCGCAAAGCGTAATTGTGGAATCCACAAATGCGGCGCTTTCACAGAAAAAGGAATATCGGATTATTCGAGCCAGTCATCAATGGACGCGCGGGCCGGGGAATGCCGGAACGAAGGGAAGGGCGGGCGAGGTGATCGCAGGGCATCAAAACGAACGCGATCACGTGACGGTTCATGACCACTCACCATCACAGGTGCATGTGTCGAGGGACGCAGGCAGAAAGAGTCGGCGAAGATGAACGCACTATCGGCAATAAAGAATCTGAAGCTGCGAAGCAAGCTGGCGCTAATGCTTGCCGTGCCGATCCTGGGGATCCTGTTTATGACGGGGAACCAGATCATTGACAAAATGGGCACGTCCAGCGAAATGAGCCAGATGCAGGAGCTGGCGGCCCTGTCCACCACCATGAATGCGGTCCTGCATGAATCGCAGAAGGAACGTGGACGAACCGGCCAGTTCATCAGCAGTGGCGGCACGAAATGGTCCTCAGAACTCGGCAGTCAACGCAGGTTGCTGGACGCGAAGATCGACGACCTTAATGTCTTCCTCGGCGGATTTGATCCCGCCAAGTTCGGCAACGAGTTTGTGTCGACCTTCAACGCCGCAACCAGGGACATATCCAGTGTGGCGTCCCACAGGCAGACCGTTGACGGGGTTCCGACGGCCAAGGTCGGCCTCGGTTACTACACCGCCATGAACGGCAAGATCCTCCACCTGACGACGTTCGCCGCGAAACTCACGGACGATCGCGAGCTGGCGGACCGGATCCACGCTTTCGCGAACCTTAGCCTGGCGAAAGAGCAGATGGGCCAGGAACGGGCAGTGATGAGTGGAGCGTTTGGACGCGGGTCTTTTGACGCCACCGCTGGTGATTTCAACCGGTTCGGGCAGCTCGTGACAGCCCAGTCCACCTACCTGGTGGGATTTGAGACCTTCGCGACGGCCGAGCAGGATGCATTCTTCAACAACACCGTACGTGGCTCGGCTGTGAGCAAGGTTGCTGAGTGGGAACAGTTCGCGTTCGACAGCGGCGGTACTGGAGATCTCTCGGCAGTGAGCTCCGGTGAGTGGTTTGACGGCATGACCGCCAAGATCAACCTCATGAAGACCGTCGAAGACCAGCTGGGTGCCGACCTGGTCACCAAGGCCAGCGTGCTGGCAAGTGACGCACGGTCATCGCTTATCACCACGATTATGTTCGGGCTCGCCGTCCTGGCGGCCGCAGGGGCGGGCGCCTTCTTCATAGCGCGAGCCATCACCGGGCCTCTGGGCCAGGTGAGGGCCGTGGCGACAGAGCTGGCCAAAGGCGATGTCGACCAGGAAATCACCGTCGACAGCACCGACGAGGTCGGCCAGATGGCGCTCTCTTTCCAGGAGATGGTCGCCTACATGAAAGAAATGGCGACGGCAGCGGAGCAGATCGCAGCCGGCGATTTGACCGTCGAAGTGACGCCGAAGTCCGACCAGGACGCACTCGGCAACTCCTTCGCGATGATGGCCGAAAACCTTCGGACCGTCATCGGCGATGTGGCCACAACGGCCGACAGCCTGACCGACGCAAGCGACCAGCTTTCCAGTGCGGCGAACCAGGCCGGACAGGCGACGCAGGGCATTGCGTCCACCAGCCAGGAAGTCGCCAAGGGCGCCGATGAGCAGGCACGCTCCGTGGAGCAAACACAGGGTTCCATCGGCGAGCTATCGATCGCCGTTAACGAGATCGCCACAGCCAGCACCGACCAGCAGGTACAGGTTGCGCAGGCGATGGAAATAGTGAAGCAGGTCTCTGAGTCCGCCGAGAGCGTGGCTCAGAGCGCGCAGGTCGCCGCAAATGGCGCCAGCGACGTGAATGATGCGGCGAAGAACGGCCAGGAAATGATGCGTGACACCATCGAGGGCATCCGGGGCATCGAGCGTGCCGTGGGCAGCGTCTCGACACGGGTTTCTGACCTGGGCACGCAGTCTGCCGAGATCGGCAAGATCATCGGCGTGATCGACGAGATCGCTGACCAGACCAACCTCCTGGCCCTCAACGCAGCCATCGAGGCGGCACGGGCCGGGGACCAGGGTCGTGGATTCGCCGTGGTTGCTGACGAAGTGCGGCAGCTCGCCGAGCGTGTCACCGAGGCCACGAAAGAGATCGCGGTACTTATCGAGGTGGTACAGACCGGGGTCGAAGACTCCATGAAGGCCACGGAAGAGGGTACTGAACAGGTCTCAGAGGGTGTCGAGCGGGCCGAGAAGGCCGCCGGAGCCCTGCAGCAGATCATCGACTCGGTCACCGACGTGACCGGACAGATCGAGCAGATCTCGGCCGGAGCGGAAGAGGTGAGTGCGTCAGGCGACGAGATGGTGCGCACGGTTGAGTCCGTGGCAGGTATCTCGGAGCGCAACGCTTCCACCGCTGAAGAGATGCGTGGTTCGAGCTCCAACGTGGAAGAGGCGATCAGTGGCATCGCTGCGATCACGGAGCAGAGCACCGCATCGGCGCAGGAAGCCTCTGCCGGCGCAGAGGAGATGAGCGCCCAGGTAGAGGAAGTTGTTGCCTCATCCGAGACGCTTGCTGGAATGGC
>JASLLE010000106.1 GCA_030747175.1 Dehalococcoidia bacterium
TAGGCATGTCATCCCCCTTCTGGAAACGTCCAGTCTCTAATTTATTGACTGGTACCGTCTGAGGGGGGCAGGTCAAATTCATCAAGCAGGAACTTAATTACCCCGACCCACGACATTGAGGGCGATCCTTCATGGAACAATCGCTGGGAACTACATGACCGAAGTTAGACCACGAGCGTATAACGCCGGGAAGTTAGAAACCGGTTCATGGCGAAGTGCGGACCACAGCAACCGTTACATCAGGCCTGACACATCGAAACCCTAGATAACATAGCCCTTTAGCGTAACCAAGTGGCATCGTGGTCTAGCGTCTAAACGCCCACATTACTCGTAATAATCGCGACCAAAGTTGAGATTACGGGGAGTTTTCCACGACGGCAAGCGTGAGGCCCGATTGGACGCGCACACATAACGCCACGCGCGCCGACAGACTCTGCTTAATCATCCAGCGTCCGGAACCGGTAGCCGACGTTCCAGACCGTTTCGATGAATTGATGCTCCACGTCGTTGATCTTGCTTCGCAATCGCCGGATGTGAACGTCTACGGTTCGGGTGCCGCCGTAGTAGTCGTATTCCCAGACCGTCTGCAGCAGCGCTTCACGTGAATACACGTGTCCCGGGTTGGACGCCAGGACTCGAAGCAGCTCGTACTCCTTGAAAGTTAGATCTACCTTGCGGCCGGATACGGTGACCTCATAGCGTTCAAGGTCTATCCGGATCTCGCCTTGTTGCACGATGTTGCCCGAGTTATTGTCGGCAAATCGTGCACCCAGCAGGCCGACCCTGACGGCGAACTCTTCCGGACGAAATGGCGGAAAACAGAAATCCATGTGCCCCAGCGACACGTCGAGGTCGTGGGTTACAAAGCCCGGCATAAGAACCATGACCGGGAGCGACAGTCCGATCGCAGCATCCACGCGATCGTGCAGATTCGCATCGGCGGCGCCCGAAAGGACGGCGACCGAACGGCGGCAATCGATCCCAACCGGGACCCGGACCTCGGGCAGGCGGATCGGAGTCAGGTCGAGTCCGGAGGTGCCGATAGCGGCTTCCAGCCGCCCGGCTTCGTCGTCCGGGATGTCGATGAGCAACACGGCATTCATGTCGTCAGCAACCCCTCGTGCGCGGCTTGTCGCGCCGGGCCGCGCCAGGTTCGGGTCGGATTAGGAGGGCCGATGTTGCTTTGTGAAATCAGGATGGTCATCGAAGAGGTCGTGGAAGCCGCCCATAGTAACGAGGCCGCAAACGTGAAACGAAGCACAATGTTATTACGCTCGCCGGGTAAGGTGGAAATAACCACGGCGCCGAAAACGCGGTCCGGCCCCGAGATGGCGCCGGTTTCCGTTGACTTGGAGCGCCCGGGATTCTTATACTTCTCGTTTGCCGTTTGTTGCGAATGGGTGCTGGCGAAAGGGAATACCCCTCTCGTCATCGTATCTGAACGCCTCAGCAGACACAGCGCTGGGAACTTAATTTCAGGGCGGGGTAATGCCGACAGCCAATCAATTGATGCGCAAGCCGCGCAAGCGCACGCGTGGGAAGTCCAAGACACCGGCTCTTGGTTTCGTCTACAACTCGTTGAAAGACCGGATGCGACGGGGCAATGGCAGCCCGCAAAAGCGTGGCGTCTGCTTGCAGGTGAAGACCGTCACGCCGAAGAAGCCGAACTCGGCTCTTCGCAAAGTGGCGCGCGTGAGGCTTACCAACGGCATTGAGGTCACGGCATACATCGGTGGCGAGGGACACAATCTTCAGGAACACTCGGTCGTACTGGTGCGGGGCGGACGGGTAAAAGACCTTCCTGGCGTTCGATATCACGTAGTCCGGGGCGCGCTCGACACTTCCGGTGTCGATGACCGTCGCCGAGGCCGTAGCAAGTACGGTGCGGTGAAACCGCAGGGTTAAATTTGAGGGCCGAAATCGGTCCAACCACCCCGACACAAAGAGTCAAAAACGGCCCGGGCCGGGCGTCAGACTCGAACCTGGTCGGGGTTTTTGGTGGAAAGGAAACAACGCTTCCGGTACACGGATGACCGCTCAGGTCTCATCAAGGCGAGGTCTATATCGGGCACCGGATCGCGAGTTAAAGCAAGAATGGCAAGACGAAGACGCGCAGTGCGACGAATCATCGATCCTGATCCACGTTTCGGTAACGTGGAACTGGCGCGTTTTACGAACCGCCTTATGAAGGGTGGCAAGAAAACGGTGGCGCAGCGCGCCGTTTATGGCGCCCTGGACATGCTTGAAAGTGAGACCAACCGGCCGGGGCTGGAAGTGTTCGAGCAGGCGATCCGCAACGCGACGCCCATGCTCGAGGTGAAGCCCCGCCGGGTCGGTGGCGCCACGTACCAGGTGCCTACGGAGGTCCGGCCTGAACGCCGCGTCTCCCTGGCAATGAGGTGGCTGATCACGGCGGCCAGGGCCCGCCAGGGAGCGCCGATCTCGCGGCGTCTTTACAACGAACTGCTCGATGCGTCGCGAGGACAGGGTGCAGCAGTGCGCCGGCGTGAAGAGCTTCATCGAATGGCCGAGGCCAACCGGGCCTTCGTTCACTACCGCTGGTAATAACCAGCTTCAACTCCGGGGGAACATCGACTCCACCGGCGTGACGCCGGAGAGTACGGATTTAACGCGAATGGCTACCAACGTGGCTTCGAAAGCATCTTCGAAAATCGATCTCAGAAAAATCCGAAACATCGGATTTATCGCGCACATCGACGCCGGTAAGACGACGGTGAGTGAACGCGTCCTGTTTTTCACAGGTATGACGCACAAGATCGGCAACATCGACGAAGGCACCACGGTGATGGACTTCATGGATCTCGAGCGTGAGCGCGGGATCACGATCGCGTCGGCCGCCACGGCCACGCAGTGGAGAGATCACCAGATCAATATCATCGACACGCCCGGGCACGTCGATTTCACGGCCGAAGTTGAGCGCAGCCTGCGCGTGTTGGACGGCGGTGTCGTGATTATCGATGCCGTGGCCGGCGTCCAGCCACAGTCCGAGACCGTCTGGCGCCAGGCTGAACGCTACTCGGTGCCGCGCATGGTCTTCGTAAACAAGATGGACCGCGCCGGCGCCGATTTCTTGAAGGCGGTCGACTCTCTCTCCCGACGGCTCGGCGCAAACGCCGTGCCGATACAGCTCCCCATCGGCGCCGAGGCCGAATTCCGCGGCATGATTGATCTGATCGAGATGAAGGCGTGGGTGTATGAATCCGCCGACGCCGTCGAAGCGGTCGAGGCCCCGATCCCGGCTGCCCTGGCGGACGAAGTCGCGGCGTACCGCGCCAATCTCGTTGAGAAGGTATCCGAGACAGACGACGATCTCCTCATGTCGTTCCTGGGCGACGAAGAGATATCCAACGAAGACCTCGTTGCGGCGCTGCGCCAGGCGACGATCGACCTCAAGATCACGCCGGTCCTTTGCGGCACCGCCCTCAAGCACCGGGGCATCCAGCCCTTGCTTGACGCCATCGTGGCCTTCCTGCCGTCTCCGCTGGACGTGCCTGCTATCCAGGGAGTAGATCCGGCCGACGGTGCTGAACTCTTCCGGCAGGCTTCCGTGGATGAACCGGTAAGCGTTCTCATCTTCAAGGTGGTGTCCGATCAGCACGTCGGCAGACTGATCTACATCCGTGTTTACTCCGGAGTGCTTGAAACGGGCGCAACTCTTTACAACCCGCGCACACGCAACCGAGAGCGCATCGGCCGGTTGCTGCGCATGCATGCGGACCGCCGGGAGGAAATCACCTCGGCTGGACCGGGCGAGATCGTTACGGTCATCGGGTTGAAGGACGCCCGTACCGGAGACACCCTCGCTGCGAACAACGAGCGGATCGTGCTCGAGACGATTGAATTCCCTGAACCCGTCCTTTCTGTCGCCGTCGAGCCGAAGACTCGATCCGACCAGGACAAGATGGATGTCGCGCTCAACCGGCTTGCCGACGAAGACCCGACCCTGAGACTGAGCACCGATGAAGAGACCTCACAGGTCGTGCTCGCCGGGATGGGCGAGTTGCACCTCGACGTGATAGTGGAGCGCATGCGACGTGAATTCAGTCTCGACGTAAACGTCGGCAGTCCCCGGGTTGCTTACCGTGAGACGGTCTCCCGAATCGCAGAGGCCCAGGGACGGCTCGTCCGGCAGACAGGCGGTCACGGTCAGTTCGGCGACTGCACGCTGCGGCTGGAGCCACTCGGCGTCGGCGAGGGCATTTTGTTTGATTCCGAAATTACCGGTTCCACCCTTCCGCGTGAGTACTATCGACCGATCGAACAGGGCGCCCGTGAAGCAGCGGCCAACGGAGTCCTTGCGGGCTACCCGATAACTGACGTGAAGATCGTCCTCACCGACGGTTCCCATCACGAGGTTGACTCGTCAGAAATGGCGTTCAACGTCGCCGGCTCGATCGCCTTCAAGGCGGCAGCACAGAGGGCCAGCATGGCACTTCTTGAGCCGATCATGAAGCTGGAGGTGATCACCCCGGCGGAGTTCCTCGGCGACGTGCTCGCCGATCTCAACTCCCGGCGGGCTCAGATCCAGAATATGGAAGGCCAGAACGAGACGCAGGTCGTCAATGCCTTTGTCCCGCTTGCGGAGACTTTCCGCTACGCAACCGACCTTCGTTCCCGTACCACGGGCCGTGCGTCGTTTGTAATGTCACTCGACCACTACGACAAGGCCCCGCGACACATCGCAGACGAAGTCGCTGGCAAGGCTAGTTAAAGAAACGAGGACCCTCACCATCCGGTGAGGGTCCGTTCACGTTAAGACGTGAACGGAAGGAAATATGCCCGGACAAAAAATAAGAATCGTGTTGAAGGCATTCGATCACCGAGTGCTCGATCAGTCCGCGACTCAGATCGTTGAGACGGCGGAGCGGACCGGCGCGAACATCGCCGGCCCGGTGCCGCTCCCGACTTCGATCCGGCGGTTCTGTGTCATCCGTTCGCCTCACGTCGACAAACGCTCACGTGAGCATTTCGAGCTGCGGACACACAAACGGCTCATCGATGTCCATGAACCGACCTCCAAGACTATCGACGCCATGACCCGGCTTAACCTGCCGGCCGGTGTCGACATCTCGATCAAACTGTAACCAGGCGCGACGGAACGAATCCGAAGAACGAGAAAATAACCCATGGGTATCCAGGGCCTGCTAGGCCGCAAGGTCGGAATGACCACGCTGTATAACGAGGACGGGACTGTCGACGCCGTAACGGCGATCGAGACGGGACCGTGCGTCGTGACGCAGGTGCGGACCGACACGAGAGACGGCTACGAGGCCATACAGATCGGGTTTCTGGACGCGAAACGTCTGAACAAGCCGGCCGCCGGCCACCAGCAGCGTTCCGGCGGAAGGTTCCGCCACCTGCAGGAGTTCAAGGCGTCCGATCTGAGTGAATTTGAGGTCGGCCAATCCCTTGACGCTGCGGTGTTTGAGATCGGCGAGACGGTCAGCGTATCTGGCAAAACGCGTGGGCGCGGGTTTGCAGGCGGCGTACGCCGGCACGGATTCGCAGGCGGGCCGAAGACGCACGGACAGTCAGACCGGCACCGGGCGCCGGGGTCCATCGGAGCCGGCAGCTCTCCGGGCCGTGTCTGGAAAGGCACGCGGATGGCGGGCCACATGGGCGACAACAGAGTGACCACCCGGGGTCTCAAAATCGTTATGGTCGATTCCGATCGCAACATCGTGATGGTGCGCGGCAGCGTACCCGGAGCGCGCAACTCGCTGGTCCGTATCGAACGGGCGAACGGCAACTACTAGGCCGCCGAGAAATCGCGGATCTTAGAACTGGTTCATCGTGGAACTTGAAACGAAAAATATGGCGGGAGAGGCCGTCGCTACCGTCGAGGTAAGCGACTATGTCTTTGCTGAACCTATGAACGGCCCATTGCTTCATCAGGCCGTGGTTGCCCAGCAGGCGAACCGCCGCCAGGGCACCCACAGCGTGCGAACACGCGGCCAAGTAGTGCACTCCAACCGCAAACTCCGGTCCCAGAAAGGGTCCGGCCGGGCTCGCCTCGGCGACTCCGGAAACCCCGGCCTCCGGGGTGGCGGGGTCGCTCACGGCCCACACCCGCGAGACCACTCGAAGCGTCTGCCGGTGCGGATGCGACGACGCGCTCTTCGGATCGCACTCTCCGACAAGGTCCGCAACGGATACATCACCGTCATCGAGGATCTTTACGTCGACGAACCGAACACCAGGTCAATCCTCGATATGTTGAGCGCCCTGGATCTCAAAGGAACAACTCTGATCGTCACCACGGCTCCGACCGACGACCTCCGCAGGTCCGTGCGAAACATCCGGAATACCGACACTATGGCGTCACGGCTACTGAGCCCGCTGGAGACGACCCGTGTCCGCAACATCATCATCTCCAAACACGCCATCGAGACGGTCGACGAACTATGGGGCCACCCGACGGTGAAGCCGGGACGGGCGACTCGCAGCGTCGAGGAATCAGGGAGCCCGGCATGAGCCTCTTCGATGTGCTGATAAGGCCAATCGTGACGGAGCAAAGCACCCTGTTGCAGGAGCGCGGCAAGTACGTGTTTCAGGTACAGAAAGGCGCTAACAAAGCTGACGTTAAGGCGGCGGTCGAAAAGGTTTTCGAAGTTACCGTGGTTGACGTCAACACGATGACGATCAAGGGCAAGAGCAAGCGCTTCGGCCCGCGGCCGGTGACCAGGCCCAACTGGAAAAAAGCTGTCGTCACGCTACGTGCCGGCGACACAATCCAACTGTTCGAGGGCGCCTAGATGCCACTGCGACGATTAAAGCCGACCTCCCCCGGTCGCCGAAATACCATCATCTCGGACTTCTCCGATATCACGAAGAAGAATCCCGAGAAGTCGTTGCTTGCGCCGCTCCGTAAAAAAGGCGGGCGCAACAACACGGGTCGTATGACCGTCCGGCACCGCGGCGGCGGTCACAAGCGCCGGTACCGCATCATCGACTTTGCACGGATGCGGCGCGACGTGTCGGCCAACGTTCTTTCTATAGAGTACGATCCAAACCGCTCGGCGCGCATCGCCCTGGTCCAGTACCACGATGGCCCGAAGGTTTACATCATCGCTCCGGAAGGCATCGGGGTTGGCGCGACGCTCATCGCCGGCGAAAGTGCGGCCGTTGTGCCGGGCAATGCCCGCAAGCTCGGCACCCTGCCAACGGGCACATACGTCCACAACATTGAAATCCAACCCGGCAAGGGCGGTAAAATGGTCCGCTCGGCCGGCACCGTCGCGCAGGTGATGGCGCACGAAGACCGGTACACGCAGATCCGTCTGCCTTCCGGCGAAGTTCGCCGGCTGCTTTCGGCCTGCATGGCCACGATCGGCCAGGTCGGCAACCCGGACCACAAAAACCAGAAGCTCGGCAAGGCCGGCCGCAAGCGTCACAGTGGTTTCAGGCCAACGGTCCGCGGCGCCGCGATGACGCCTCGTGATCACCCGCACGGTGGTGGTGAGGGCCGGAACGGCATCGGTATGCCGCACCCGAAGACCCCGTGGGGCAAGCCCGCCCTGGGTCCACGCACCCGGCGGAACAAAGCGGGTGACAAGTTCATCGTCCGCAGGCGATACCAGAGGTAACTACCGAGGAACCCGGAAATAACAGGAAATACATGTCACGCTCCATTAAAAAAGGCCCATTCGTCGAAGAGAAGCTGATGACCCGCGTACGCCGCGCCCAGCGCGCTTCCTCGCGCAACGTCATCCGTACCTGGTCCCGGGCCTCGATGATCATGCCCGAGATGGTTGGACTGACGATCGGGGTCCACGATGGACGACGGCACATCCCCGTTCTCATCAGCGAGAACATGGTCGGCCACCGTCTAGGCGAATTCGCGCCGACCAGGACCTTCCGTGGACACGTCGGCCGGTCAGACAGGATGACCTCGATCCGGTAATAGAGAAACTCACCTACTCAAATCAACGGGTCCCGCATACCGGGGCTACGGAAATCCAACAACAGATAGATCGATACGATGGCAGTCAGGGCATACAACAAAAGCATCGGCATCTCGGCCTTCAAACTACGGAAGGTCGCCGACCTGGTGCGCGGCCGGCCGGTGAACGAAGCGCTCGACACACTTCGCTTCATGATCAGCCCGTCTGCGACGGTGATGACAAAGACGATCACGTCTGCGGCCGCCAACGCCGAAAACAACGAATTGATGGATCGCAGCACGCTGCGAATCGTCTCTGTCACGGTCGACCAGGGCACTACCCTTCGGCGATTTCGTCCGAAGGCGCGTGGTCGCGTCGGAGCCTTCAACCGGCCAAGCAGTCATCTGACTGTGGAAGTCGATGAGGAAGTAGGAAACTAGGTTGGGCCAGAAAACTCACCCGATAGGATTCCGCCTGGGCGGCGTCAGCCCGTGGCAGGCGCGCTGGTTCGCCGACAAGGCAACCGGTTACCGCACCCTGGCCGTGGAAGACCAGGCCATTCGGAAACTCATAAATGACCGGTATGAAGAGGCCGGCGGCATCACGCGCGTCGAGATCGAACGCGGCACGCAGGACCTCGTCGTCTCCGTACACACCGCCCGCCCCGGCATCGTTATCGGCCGTGGTGGACAACGCGTTGACGAACTTCGAACGGAACTTGAACAGCTCACCGGCAAACGCGCTCGCCTGAACATTCAGGAGATTCGCAACGCTGATGTCGACGCCTTCCTTGTCGCCCGAAACATCGCCGACCAGCTTGAACGGCGTGTCGCTTACCGGCGCGCCATGCGTCTCTCCGCCCAGCGGACGATGCAGGCCGGCGCGCAGGGCATCAAGATCATCGCGTCCGGCCGGCTGGGAGGCGCCGAAATCGCTCGCGCCGACAAGGCCATCGAGGGCCGGGTTCCGTTGCACACACTGCGTGCAAACATCGATTTTGCGATCGCCGAGGCCGCGACTACGTTCGGCCGTATCGGCATCAAGGTCTGGATCTACAAGGGCGACATCCTTCCGGAGGGACGCGCCGGCAGGACATTGAACGTCGCGGACGTGGTCGCCGAGCGAGAAGAAGCCGCCGCCGTGGAGTCCGTTCCTGCATCATCAGAAGAGGCGGAAGCTCCCCTCGGCGGCGTCACGGTAGAGATACCGGAAGAAGTCGTCGCAGCCGCGATCCCCGAAACGGCTCCCGATGCGGCCCCGGAAACGACGGCGGAAACAAGCGCCGAAGTGACAACAGAATCACCGCCGGCTCCGGTCGCAGAAACTTCAGAAGAGACGGCCGACGCATCGGGTTCAGATGCCGATTCGGATGAGACGATATCTGCGCCCGAGCCTGATTCTGAACCCGAATCCGGCGTCGAAACCGAAAAGCCGGAGGGCTAGACGATGCTTCAGCCGAAGAGGGTCAAATATCGCAAACACCATCGCGGACGGATGAGCGGCTCGCCCAAGTCAGGCAGTTCGTTGGAGTTCGGCGCGCTCGGCCTCAAATCCCTTGAGGCGGCCTGGCTGACCTCCCGTCAGATCGAGGCGGCACGTCGAGCCATCGTTCACAAGTTGAATCGTGGCGGGCAGGTGTGGATTCGGGTCTTCCCGGACAAGTCCGTGACCGCTCGGCCGGCCGAGACCCGGATGGGTGGCGGCAAGGGCGCGGTGGACCACTGGGTCGCCGTCGTCCGCCGTGGCCGGGTGATGTTCGAGATCGGCGGTGTGCCGATCGATCTGGCTCGTGAGGCGCTCACGAGCGCCGGCCATAAACTGCCGGTACGCACAACTATCGTTTCCCGCGAGAACCTGGTCTAGACGGAGATACGGGTGAATATCGACGAAGTAAGAGGGTTAAGCCACGACGAGCTCATGAAAGAGCTCGCAGACCAGCAACGGGGGATGATGAATCTCCGGTTTCGCAAGGCGACGCTCCAGCTCCAGGACTCAAGTGACATCAAGACGACACGGCGTACCATCGCCCGGATCCGGACGGTGCTGCGCGAACGTGAG
>JASLLE010000107.1 GCA_030747175.1 Dehalococcoidia bacterium
CCCCTGATACCGGTCGCAATCTCGTACCGGTAACCTGACGTAATCCGGAGCATGTCCAAACCCATTTACGCGCGTCTGGTCCCATACACGGCCGATAGATACGCGTCAGGCTGAACTTATTTGATGCTGACCAACGTATCCAGATGGATAGCACGCCATCCGTGGCGGACATCAATCGGGGCGATCTCGGCCGTCCTGGCGGTCTTGATCGTGACCGGAATTGTCTGGGGGTTACGTGTTTCTGACAGGGCAGAGCGACTTGCCACGGAGTTACGTTCCACAGGTCTGGCAGCGGAGACGGCTGTCGTTGCCGCGGACCCGGATGCCATCGCCGGGATCTCGGACTCCCTGTCTGTCTCCATAGAGTCGGCCCGGGAACTGGATGAGGATTTGTGGCCCCTTCGTTGGGCCGGGGCTCTGGTGGGATGGGTGCCGTTTATAGGCGACAACGTGACCGGCGTTCCTGACCTGGTGGAGCGTCTCAACGATGATCTGATAGCGGCGATTGCTCTCGTAGATGCCGCCGGAGTCCTGGTTACTGCGTACGGTGATTTGCCGTATAGCGATGAAGGCCTGGTGGCTACATTGAGCGGACTGCCGGGCGAGGACGAGATCGGGAAGGCGGGGCGCCTCATCGATGACGCCGACAGGACGCTGGCACGGGCGGAAGGAAAGGCGTCCGGAATGAACGACGGCCGCCTGTTCGGCCGCGTGGGTCGCGAGTCCGCGGAGTTGCGAACCCGGGAGGCTCGTCTGCGCGAGCTGATCGACTGGACCGGCCTCGCAACAGAATCATTGCTGGCGCTGACGAAACTTGGTGAAGTGTCGTTATCCCTAGTCGGTTTGCTGGACAGCGATGATCCAGCCGGGGCCACCCTGCGCCGGGAAACACTGAGCGCCATGCCGGAACTTGAACTGGCCTCGGCTACGGCTTACGACGCCGTGCTTTCAACAAATGCAGCGAGCCCGTCCGGGATAATCGGGTCTCCGATCGGCGATGCGTTGTTGGATTTTGAACCCGTTCTCGGAGCGCTGGCAGACACGTCGCGCGCCGGCGCCCTCACCTGGGTCGCCGTGTCTCCGGCGCTTGACGTGATGGAGTCGTCGCCGGGAGGTCTCATCGGCGAAGGATCATCACTACTGGTAGCCCTGGAGCATCTCAAAGGTTCGCGTCCCAGCCTGGTGGAAGCACGCCGAATTCTGGAATCGGTGGCGCCCGGCCTGCGTTCCGTGGATCTGAAGACCCCGGCCGCCGCATCTTCCGCAACAACGCTGGCGGACGGGTCAGTGGAGATCGCACGTGCGGTTGGATTCTTATCTGACTTCTCCGAGATCGGCCCACAAGCGCTCGGCAACGACGGGCCTAGACGCTACCTGGTACTCGGTCAGACTTCCGACGAATTACGCGGATCTGGCGGATTTGTATCCGGCGCCTGGCTGCTCACCTTCGACGATGGCCGGATGTCGGACTCTGAGTATCACGACATCGTCGAAGTGGATGATCGCTCCAAACTGGAGCAATATCCATTGCCGCCAGAGTTACTTGCCAGACACATGGATGCTCCGGTCTGGTTGTTGCGTGACGCTACGTGGTCGCCGGAGTTTCCCTCGGCGGCCAGGGCGGCGGCCGAGATATTTGAACTGGGTCAGGGCGGACCCAGGGTTGATGGTGTTATCGCCCTCACACAGTGGGCCATCATCGGTCTCGGCGAGGCGTTGGGCTCGATCACAACGGATAGTGGTGTGATCGGCACAGAGGACCTGCTCTCGACGCTCGAGGTGGGCACAGACAAGGAAGGGCGCGCTTTTCTCGATACCGTGTTTCGGGGTGTGTTGGGAGAGTTCAGCAAACCCACCGTCAACGACCGGCTCTTCTCAGTTGCCCTGGCCGCCAGCGACAACTTGAGTAAAAAGGACACCCTCGTATACATGTTCGATCCCGAACTGCAGAGCGTAGTCGCCCGTTCCGGCTGGGACGGGTCTCTCGGCAGACCGGAAGGTGACAGGATTGCGGTGGTGGATTCGAACGTCGGTTGGAGCAAGGTCGATCGCAACATAGAACGATCGTTTGTATACGATGTCACTCTCAGGCCTTCTGGACCGATGTCGGCGAGGCTCACGCTGTCCTATCAGAATCTAAGTGGACCTGAGTCCGGCGCGTGTGACGCACAGTCCCCGCTGCACGGACTCTCATATGCAGAACTGAGGCAGTCCTGTTACTGGAACCTGGTTCGGGTTTACATACCGGATGGCGGGTCTATGACCGCCAGTCTGTCATTGCCGATCCCCGAGAAAAGTGTTTACGCACGTGTGGGCGCTGGTTTGCCGGGCGATGACAGCGTGCAAATCGGAGCGGGACCCGGGGGGAAGTACATTTCCGGATTGCTCACGGTTGCTCCGGGCGAGACGGCCAACGCCCGGTTTGATCTCCTCGTACCCGCAACCGCTCTGGTCGCAGACGGGGACATGCTCACTTACCGGCTCGCTTTGACGGCCCAGGCGGGCGCCCTGGGACGTGACGGCCTCATTCGCCTGGAGCTTCCGCCGGGTTACGAATTGGCCGGCAGTTCGCGATCCCCGACGCTGGTCGAGGCGAATGCCGTTGAGTTCGCTCTCACCACCGAGACCGATGTGACGATCGAAGTACAGATGCGGCCCGGATTTGCGACCGGGGGTTCTGGGCCCTCCGCCAGTTACACGGATATACGCGAACCAGATCTGCAAAGCGCGGTTCCGTCGTGATCGTACGGGCATGGCGAGAGACCGCGACGCGCCCGGGCATGGCAAGTATCCGGAGCTTCGTAGTTGTCGTGCTGGCGCTCTCTATCGCCGCCTGCTCAAGCTCATCTGACGAGATCGAAGAGTCTCCGGCGCCATCATTGGCGATGGCGATGTCCCCTTCCTCCACACCCGCGATTTTGGCCGAGACACAAACTCCGCCGCCGATCGTGACCACGACTCCCGTGCCCGGATTGCCGGTGCCGCTCCCGGTCTGGACGCCGACCGCGTCGCCGACCACACTGAGTCAACCGGCCGCAACGGATACACCCGCACCGGCGACAGCGACCGTCTCCGTTGCCACGCCAACCTCGTCGCCCGTCGCATCTGCCCTGCCAACATCTACCCTAACGCAGGTACCTGAACGCACTGCCACTCCAATTCCCGCAGCGACGGCGACGCGAACTCCTACAGCAACACCCGGACCCACGCCAACCTCGGCGCCGACCCCGGCGCCCACGCCCACACCAACGGCCAATCCCCTCCCCACGCCAACCCCTTTTGTGCCATCAGACCCGGCCCTAACAGCCACACCCGCGCCGCTGATCGACGACCGTTTCGGCGTGATCGCCTCCGGGCCGGCGCGTGACTGGCAGGTACAGACCCTGGGAGCCACGTGGTTTATCGATTTCGATCGCGATCCCGGAGACGCACCACCGGGCACACACAAGGTACCCTTCATCCAGGTCACCCCGAAGAGCACCCGCCTGTCTCCCGGGGAACTGGCGCGATTGACGTCAAGCGCGCCGGGCTCGTTCTGGTATATCGGCGGAGAGCCCAATGTGCGTCAGCAAGGCAACATGACGCCTGAAGACTTCGTCGATGAGTTCGATTACTACGCAACGGAGATCCGATCAGCCGATCCGGGCGCCCGGATTATGGGTCCCAGCATTCTCAACTGGGATTTCACGTGCACCGGTTGCGGCGGTTTCACGTCCGGAGAGACCTGGATGCGGGCGTTCATAGACGCTTACGCCGCGCGCCACGGCGGAGCGTCGCCGCCGGTAGATGTCTGGTCAATGGACGCGTATCCATTGACCTGGAACACCGTCCCGATGACAAACTGGCAGATCGTCCGGGACCAGATTCTGGGTTTCCGGCAGTTTCTTGACCAGGAGGTGCCCGGCCACGCTCAGACCCCGATCTGGATTACCGAGCTCGCATCCCACTGGGCTTTCTCGGCATGGACGATCACGGACGGCGTGCTCGCCATACCACCCGATCTCGACCCCGACGCGGACTATCTTTGGAACCAAATGGAAGATTATATGGACGGTATTCTTGGCTGGCTGAAAACGAATGGACCGGCCATGAATATCGACCGATGGTTTTTCTTCAAGGGCCACGCGGATATCCGGGCGCTGAGCACGGACGGATATGCTGGGATTTATTTCTATGAAGACGCTAGCGTGGGAGCTCCCCTCAACCAGCTTGGGGAGGTGTACAGCGATTACGTCTCCGGGAAGCGGTAATCGTTGAAATATAAATGGCTGACACTCGCATCGCTGTTATTGGCCACCGTTTCCTCCGGATGTGGTGGCGATAGTGGAGCGGCACCGGCGACGAGCACGGTCGAGTCGATTTTCACGGTCGAACCCTCGACTGGACCCATAACGGTGAGTCCGTCGCCCGGCGTGGTTGCGTCGCCGACCTCTACGGCGACCCCGCGACCGTCCGTCACACCGACAGTAACGAGTGTGATTCCTCGGCCGACGGCCACACCGACGGCCACGCCGGCGAACACACCTCAACCGACCCCGACGGCACTCCCCACATCAACTCCGATCCCACAAGTAGCGGAGCCATTCATAGAGTTGGGAACTCTGATAATTCCGGTCTGCCGCACGGATCCGTTCACCGGGGGCTCTGCCGGATTCGGGACGATCCCTCGCGCTCCGGCAAACGGGTCGTCACCTCCACCTATCGGCCCAGTGCTGCCATTAGATTCCGATATCTATCTTGTTCGGGCGATGGCGCCGGTTGCACTGTGGGTGGACCATTTCACAAGCGCTGCGGATATCGTGTGGGACGACGCGCTGTCCGAGCAAGATTTCGTGCTTGCGCTGGTCGAAGAAAGTCGGAGACTCTGGCTGGCCTGTGGTGCCGTCGCGGCCGTTGCACCCGATCTGGATCTTGGACATTCTTTCATGATCTCAATCAATTCGTCTCTGGCGACCCGACGTCAGTGGCTTGTTGATCGGTTAGAAGTGTTGCGGTCCCAGTCCGACCTGATACGGAACGACGACGCCAGCCGGGCGGCGACCTCCGACTTACTTCTAGATCTGGATGCAATACTCAACCGCCTGGCCGTTCAGGCGGGATTAGAGGATGGAGCGACCCCAGCGCAGTTCACCGTTCCTAATCCGCTACTTGAAGTTTCGATTGATGTACCCGGCGGATGGCTTTTGTTCCGCAACCGAATCGATATCGTTCTTGTTGCGCCGCCCGAGTTGCAAGCGGAAGGGGTGCGCGGGCTGGGTGTACCCGGATGGAACTTCGGTACGGCTCTACGGATTCGGCGTTTGCGGCATGAAGCGCCATGGGCGCTGGCGGACACGTCAGAACTCATGGACTCACTGCTTGTCAAGTTCGGTGGACGAGTGAGCCATGGGGATACCGAGGTCGACGGGCACCAATCAATCATCAGAGTGTACGAAGCTCTGGACGACAACTGGGTTACCATCGCCGCCGCCACCGTGCGCGATCTGCACTCTTACCTGTTTGAACTGGGCTGCCCGGCTACTCAGCGAGCTTCTTGCGAGGCACTGCTTCAATCTCTACTCGCTGGTGTCCATTTCACCGACCGCTAGGTGGGCGCAGGACAATCCCACCATCCGTGACCGCCGGAAGACTGCTGCGGAGCAACCGTGTGTAGACCGGAAACCACGCCGGCGCCACATTGCGGAAATCGTTACGGGTTTCTGCCGCGCTGGCTCAATACGCTGTATCGAGAAATCGGTCTCATCGAAACGGATCGGGCGATGTTGACCTTTCGAATTGGCGAACCCGGCGCGGGCAGTTGTACCGAGTTGCCGATTTCGTCAGCCGGGCTCCTGGCCTGTGAGGGCATCCTGGATCTCTTCAGCCAACGCTCGATGTCTGGCGGCCAATGCAGTATCTCCAGTGGCGTCGTAGATCCTCGCGAGATTCTGGTGAATTCCGGGCGCGAACTGACCCCTGGGCGCGCGTTGGAGTGCCGTGGAAAACGACTCGATCGCACCGTCGAGATCTTCCAGATCTCCGAGCGCGTTACCTCTCATGAACCATGCGAAAGGCTGTGCAGAAGTCTCTGACTCCATCGCTATGGCCCGGTCAGCCAATTGGAGACCGAGTTCGAGTGTGCTTCGATCCAACTGGCTTGCGAGCAACACGCGCTCGGCCGCGAACGCCTGGATTTCCGGGTACGACGGCATCGAGTCCGCCAGCCTGACCATACGGTCGATCAAGTCGGTCCGCCTGAAATCGTCTCCACGGACGACGAGTTCGACTTCTGCAAGGCCGACTCTCAGTTGAGTCGTGAACGCAAGCCGGTCGCGCCTCTCATATCGAATGAACGTGTCATAGGCCTCGCCTAGCAGGGCCAACGCCGTCCCGGGATCCGCCCGGGCTCGAGCGTTTTGTACGGACAACTCTCCTGCCCACACGTGGTACTGCTGTACATCGGGTGATATGTCGGCCGCTTTTTGGAGTAATCCTGTCGCCTCGGCTCTATTTCCGGCGGCGGCCTCTTTGAATGCATCGCCAGATATCAGCCCCGCTCTCAACATCTGGACGTCCCTGACGACAAATATGTAAAGGGCAGCACCGGCTAGCAGCGTCGCAGCGGCTAGTGGCATATGGGCGAGCGCGTTGCGCGCTCTCGGCCGGATCCCTGCATCGCCCCGGCGTCCAATCCCGTAGATAGCAAGTGCAATGCCGAGCAAGGCCCAGAACGGGACCAGATCACCGACTCGCGCAATACCGACGATCTGTTCAGCTGAACGTCCGATCAACGCCGCAATCACGGCCAGCATGGCCATCGCGAGCCATTCATCTCCGCCCACCGCATCCCTGCGGCCCCTTCTGATGAAGACGAATCCGGCGATCAACACGGAAACGGCGAGCACGACAAACGCCACGAGCCCGGTCACGCCGAGTTCAAGAACCAGTTGCAAGGGCCAATCGTGTGCGTGACTCGCAACGATGATGCCATCCTGGGGATTCGCCACCAGAGGGTAGGAGTAGTAATACATCTCAGGCCCGAGTCCGAAGACCGGCCTGAGCGCTGACAGCGTCCCCGATTCCGGGTCCTGCACCTCCCAACTGTCGAGTAAGCGGACGCTGCCCTCCCAGATGTCAGACCTGCCGCCGAGTCCCCCGGCGGCCGGGGTTACTCCGGAAAGAACGGAGCCGAGACCTCGTCCCGATCCCTCGCTCGAATCGCCGAAGAGATTGGTCGTCAGCGTTATCAGCGCTGCTATCAAGAGGCCGACAGCGAAAACCGACGCGCTCCGAATTATCTGAGGCAGGTTGAGCGACATCGCTCCAAGTAATGCGAACGCGCCCACGCCGAACACCAGGCCGACCCAGGGACCACGGCTTCCTGTGAACCACAGGGCGGCAAGCTGAATACCGACGAGTATCGCAACGAGCGGCAGCCACCACCGGTCGGCGTGCCGGGCCCTGTCCAGCGTGAGACCTATCGTGACGACCGTCGACATCACAAGGTACGAACCGAAAAAGATTGGATTCCCGAACGACGAGAACACACGTTCCTGGACCTGGCCGTTGCCGATCGGGTCCCAGCCATAGCGTTGAGAGATCCCGTACAGTCCGGTCAAAACGCCGGCGCCGGCGATCACCCACAGGATTCGCCTGACCTGCTCCGGTTCCCGGACGCGAAGGGCGATGGCGAAGAAAATGACCAGAAGTGACAGTACGGAATACAGCTCGTAGCCAAGCTCGGCGTAGTCCCTCCCCCAGAGGCTGACGGCGGGCGATGGCGACAAAACCGTGGAGATTGCCGCCGTCACTCCGAAGCCCGCGGCGCCGGCCAGGGCCCAGTGACGGGGATCTGAGCCCAGCCATCTGCGGAATCCCGCCCAGGAGCTGAGATCAGCATCCAGCCGGTAGGCGCCGACGGCCCATTCGAACCCCCAGATAGCCACGATCAACAGCGCCGCGAAGTGCAGTACAAAATCTTTGGGTTGGAGGAACAGTACGACGATGTCCGGGCCGTTAAACGCCAGCGGAACGAGCCCAAGCGCGAGAAGCCAGCACCCTTCTATGGAGAGATCCAGTTTCGAACGTGAGGTCTGATCCGGGTGCAACTTGTCGTCCGCTCCGGGTATGCTGGCGTACATTCAGTCAAGATACACATCCCCGGTGGTTGTCGCCGGGGCCGGCATGATTCCAGAAATATCCGAGTTGTCCGATTTCCGGATTTATTTCGCCAACGCGGATCGCCAATTCATCCGACGAGATTGATGGACCCCGTTCTGGTGAAAGTCGGCATCTTCCCTGCGGCAGTTATATGAGGAGTCCCAGCGACTGATGCAAGTGCTTCATGTCGCCGCCGGATTCGAGGTGCGGCAGGGCGGCCCTCCGCGCGTCGTGGCTTCGCTCACTTCGGGGCTGAGTCGTGCCGGTGTTTCCTCTATCGTGTTTGCCGCCGAGCACGTGGTTGATCACGGACCGCTTGTAGAAGCGCCGGACGCATCTCTCAGATTGTTCCGTACGGGCGGACTGGCGAGGTGGTGGCCCGGCCACAGCCCTGACCTTAAGCGGGCGCTCCAACGAGAAGCCCGGGCCGCGGACGTGGTTCATATTCACGAGATGTGGCACTACCCCCATTTCGCTGCGGCAAGGGCGTGCAAAAGCCTTGGGGTTCCCTTCGTCGTCTCGCCGCATGGAAGTCTTGATCCATGGGCGCTCGCTTCCAAGCAACTGAAGAAACGGGTTTACAGCGCCATCTGGCAGCGCCGGCTCCTCGGACGTGCTGCGGCGGCCCACGCTCTCACCGGGACGGAAGAATCTCAACTACGGGCCTACGGGTATTCCGGGCCGGTCTCGGTGATCCCCAATGGCATCGACGTCGATGAGTTCCAGCGCCCGGTTCCCCCGGGCCTCATGGATGATCGATACCCGGAGCTTCGTGGCAAGAAAGTAATTCTGTTTCTGGGACGGCTCCATGAGAAGAAGGGGCTGGACCTGCTCGTGCGGGCCTTCGCCGGGCTTCACGGCACGCGTCTGGACACCCATCTGCTGATAGTCGGGCCGGACGACGGGTACGAGACGGACGTCAGACGCATGATCGGGGAGGCTGGAATTGAGGGGTCGGTGACCCTGACCGGCCCTCTTGACGGCGATGATCGGCTGGCAGCGATGACGCGCGCCGATGTCTATGCCCTGCCTTCTTACTCAGAGGGTTTCAGCGTCGGGGTGTTAGAAGCGTTGGCCGCGGGCATCCCCGTGGTGATCAGCACCTTCTGTTACTTCCCGGAGGTGGAGACGGCCGGAGCCGGGTTGGTAACGGAGCCAGATGTGGAGGAGGTTGAGGCGGCGCTAAGCACAGTGATCGATAATCCAGAGCTGGGGGATCGGATGGGGAAGGCCGGAAAGAACCTGGTACATACGGGTTATTCGTGGGAGTCAGTCGCGTCGTCGTTCATCGAGCTGTATGGAAGCGTAGCGGCGACTGCTTCCTCCTGAGATCCCTCCGGGTTCACAAGGAACTTCGGTGACTTGATCGCCGAGGGCGCCATGAGGAAGGGCTGCGGCAGGCAGATCCAATGGGCCACGCCGGTCGGGAACCGGTGCGCTGAGAACGCTCGTGAGAGCTCTTTGTCTGATGGTTCGTCGATAACTATGAGACGGGGTGATGTCGCGAACCGGCTGAAACCAACGCCTGGTCTCATTCCGAGATTGCGGTTCCCTCAGCGTCAAGTTCGATGAAAACGTCTCCCCAACCCCCCCAGTAGGTCGTGTCATCCACTAATCCAATCGACGAGCCCAGACAACTGTCGAAAATCAACCTGAACGTGTTAACCGGCGAAAGGGTTGGATAGGGGGCATCCCGGCAATGCTCCGGAACCAGGATCGCGTTGAGAATCGGCGAGTGTTCAGAAATCGATACAGCATCTGACGGGTCGTCAAAGACCGTTT
>JASLLE010000108.1 GCA_030747175.1 Dehalococcoidia bacterium
TGCCAGGTCGACAAAGTGCCAGTACTTGGCTGCCCCCTCGACGCCCCAGTAATGGTCCGGCCCGTACTCTCCTCGGGCGGCCCGACGGTACACGAAGGCGAGCAGGATCATCCCGCTGATTACGTGCGTCGTGTGTATCCCGGTCAGCGTGAAAAAGGTCGTGCCAAAGCCTGATCCGGGCGGGAAGTCGTGGAACGCTTCGTACCACTCGAACACCACGCCGCCCAGGAAGACAAATCCGGCGATGATCGTCAGCATGATCCAGCGTTTTGCGCCGTCGGTATCGCCATGTGAAGCAGCGACCTCCGCCCGATACGCGCTAAGGCTGCTGAGTAGCAGTACCACCGTCAAGACGAGGCCAAGCCACTGGATCAGGGCTTCCGGTCGATCCGTTCCCGATACGAAGTAGCGGCTCGAGATAAGCGCCGTGAAGAAGAACGCGTCAGAGATGATGAACAGCCAGAGACCCAGCCGGTGCATCGTCAGCGATGAATACGCCTTCGTGCCGTATTTTTCGTGAAGATCTGCGTGTATGAGTTCTGTCATGGCCATAGCGGTTAGTCCTCCACCACTTCGGCTTCGCCGGCCGCAATGTCGCCGATGTGATCGAGAACCTGTCTCCAGTGCATGAAGTAGTGGGCTATCGCCAGCGCCTTAAGCACGGCGCTGATTCCCAGCAACACCAACTGCAGTACGTCCTCAAACCAGATCGCGGCGAAGAACTCGATCACCGTCAGAACGGCGAGCACGAACAACACAATCAGGCCACGCTTGTTCTGGGTTCCCTGGGTCTCCCCTGCGTGCGAATCGGTCGCCATTAGTCGTCTCCTCCCACGGGCTCAGGTGCATGGCCCGAATCCGGCGGGAACTCAAAGTGCTGAGCCTCTGGATCTCCGTATCCATACGGATCTTCAAGCACCACCGGGGGCGTCTCGAAGTTTTCCTCGGGCGGAGGTGAACTCGTCTGCCACTCAAGCGTCCGGGCGCCCCACGGGTTGTCGCCCGCGCGCTGGCCTCGGATCCACGAGTTCACCATGTTGTAGACAAAGGGCAGGAATGCTACCCCGAGTAACAAAGCTGCCACGGTGATGAACATGTTCAGGTTTTCGAACTCCGCCGGGTAACTGGCCACCCTGCGGTTCATACCCTCGGCGCCCACGATAAACATCGGAATGAAGGTGATGTTGTAAAGCGCAAACATGCCGATGAAATGGATGCGGCCCAGTGTCTCGTTGTACATCCGGCCAGTGATCTTGGGGTACCAGTAATAGATCGCCGCCATCATGGCGAAGATCTCGCCACCCACGATCGTGTAGTGGAAGTGAGCCACCACGAAGTAGGTGTCCTGGAAGTTGAGGTCGGTGACCACGTCAGCCAGGTACAACCCGGTCAGGCCGCCGATCAGGAAGTTGGCGATGACCCCCATGGCGAAAAGCATCGGCGTTTTAAGCCACAGTCGTCCCCGCCATATGGTCCCTATAGCCGCCAGGAACACCACACCCGTCGGGATGGAGATCAACTCCGTCAGCACCATGAACGGGCCGTGCAGTTCGCCGCTCATACCGCTCGTGAATAGGTGGTGCGCCCATACGACGAAACTCAGGGCGACGATCGAGAAGAACGCACGCACGACCCACTTATACGCGAATACAGGTTTGCGTGCGAAATGGCTGAGGATCTCCAGTTCTATCCCGAACGCCGGCAGGATCATGACGTATACGGCCGGGTGGGAATAGAACCAGAACACGTGCTCAAACAGGATGGCGTCACCGCCGATGGTCCCGTCGAAGAAGTGCATCCCGAAGACGCGCTCGAAGATAACCATGAGCAACGCATAGGCGACGAACTGAGTCGCCGTTAGTGAGATCAGCGAAGCCGCGAATACCGCCCAGACGAACACGGGCATCCGGCTCCATGTCATGCCGGGAGCACGCATGGTGATGATCGTGGCGATGAAGTTCAGGCCGCCAAGGATCGACGACAGTCCAAACGTCGTGAACGCCATCAAGAACAGCAGGTTGCCTGTCGCTCCCTGTGATGCCAGTGGCGGATATGCGGTCCACCCGGTGTCGAACCCGCCGAACAGCGGCGTGATTATCAAAAGCACGGCGACCGGCGGAACGATCCAGTAGCTGAGCGCGTTGAGCCGCGGGAACGCGACATCATCCGCACCGATCATGAGCGGCATCACGTAGTTGGCAAAGCCGCCCATCAGGGCCGCCACAGCCACGGCGATCATCATGATCCCGTGGAGGCCCATCACGGTGTTGTAATCCGTGTTGGACAGCAGGTTGCTTTCCGCATCTGCCAGTTCGACGCGCATGAGCATCGCCAGTGCGCCCGCCAGCAGCAGTATCACCACCATGGTGGCACCGTACTGGACGCCGATCACCTTGTGGTCCGTGGAGAAACCGAAGTAACGCTTCCAGCCATGCGCTTCAAACGGCTTTACTGAAGCGCCGAACCACTCACGGACCCAGCTGCCCCAGACGCCGATACCGAACAACCAGCCGATCAAAGCGAAGAGATAACCGCCGGCGATTACCGGCTCCTTCATCTCGTCACGGCCGGCGGCCTCGACAAGCGCTGCGGACAGTCCCCCGCCGATCAAGAATCCGATAATCGCGAACAGGACTGCCTGACCCAGGGGTTTCAGGGCCGTCATGCGTTTCTCCTAGAAATGGTCTGGGATATCGTTTCGCTCATCGGGAAATGTTGCCGCAGATCCGTGTTCGATCCAGGTACGCGTTGAGCGAATCGCTCACTACTGCTGAGCAAGGACCCACTCGTTGAATTCCTCGCGCTCAACAACACGTACCTGTGATTGCATGATTCCGTGATCCCGACCGCACAGTTCGGCGCACTGAACCCTGAAGTTGATGTCGTCGTCGTAATCTCCGAGTTCAGTAATGTTGGCGTGTATCTGAGTGGTCAGGCCCGGAACGGCGTCGATTTTCGTTCGGAAGGCTGGAATCCAGAACGAGTGAAGAACATCGACGGCGGTAATGTCGAAACGCACGTGGGCATCGAGAGGCAGTACCAGTTCTGATCCGGTGATGTTCTGGTCCGGGTAGGTGAATGTCCACGCCCACTGAATGCCGCTTACTTCCACCACCAACTCCAGGTCGTCCCCCTGCGCCAATTCGTCCACCTCGTTGAGGCCGGTAAGACCCGGATGGATGATCACGGTCACCACGAGAGCCGAAGTCACCACCATCCAGCCCCACACCCATCGGTGATTGGTCCGTACATGGGGACCATCCTCCGGAGCGCCGTCAACGGCCGAGGACCTGGTTCTGAACCTGACAATGCTGTAGATCAAAGCGACCAGCACGAATGTGAAAACTGGTATCGCTATATAGGTCAGAAAGTTGAAAGCATCGTCGACGATCACCGCCTCTTCCGACGCCGCAGCGGGGAAGATGTCTGCGAAACTGAACGCGATTTCGACGACCGCCGTCACGACAATCCAGATGATCGCGACTGCGACGGTATCCCGATTAATCACTCACCGAACCTCCGCGGTAGAGCGTCCCAAAAAAAAGCCAGGGGATGGTTCACGGCCTGCCGGTAGTCGGCGCCAGAAGATTCGAGCGCCCGGTTGGCCGGACCCCGGAAGCACCCTATTGGCGGCCCATCACGTCGGATAGGTGCGAATACACTAACAGGTACTAGATAAGGCCTGTCCGTGCGCCGTAAACCACCGCCTGCAATCGCGTTCCAACGCCGAGCCGGTTGAGCAGGCGCGATACGTGATTTCTTGCCGTAACGGGTGTCACGCCCATGGCCGCCGCCATCTCACTGGTCGAAGTGCCGTGCGCGAGTAATCGGAGGACCTGCAGCTCACGGGGTGACAGTTGGGGGACGTTGTAGGTCGAAACGTCGTTCACCATAGCTGGCTGACTATTCGGGTCCGATTCCCCGTCGTCGTCCGAGCGCGCTGAAGGTATTCCCGCGGATGTGCGAAGGGTCTCCGCCAATACCCTTGCGAACTCCTCGACAGACCGCTTGTCCGTGACATCGCGCATAAGGTGCATGATCTGACGGCGCGCGTGCGGTCCATTTGACGCGCCCTCGAGAATCAGCGTCGTCATATTGAGCCATTTGTACTTACCGTCGGCGCAACGGCTCAACAGATCGTAATCCGGCACCCTGGCGTTAACGCGCGCTCCGGTCAGGACAGGGCAATCCCGTCCGCAGATGCCCGGGCTGCGTGCGTCGGTCCCGACGAGAAGTTCATAACATGGCCGCCCGACCGCTTCCTCCTCCTCAAACCCCAGGAGTTCGGTGGCGAGCCGTGACCACCTGAGAACCTGGAAATCTTCGCCCACGACAAACATCGCTTCGCCGGTGGAAATCCTGTCGAAAGGCGACATAGTCAGATCGCGGGTCAATCTGTCCTCCCAAAAATTGCGTGCAGCCCCGACAATTGATGAGCGGAGCCAGGACCGGGAGATCAAGTTCGGGTAAACAGGGTGTAGCCGCCATGAAGTAGGCGGCTGCGGGCGTGAGGAATCTGTGAAGAAACGTGTCCAGATTGGAATTCAAGGTCTCGAATTTCTGATTTGATACGATTTAACCTATTGCGTACGCTCCGCCACACGTAACTTGATCCTGATGTGCCCGCGTCGCTCTGGCTGCGGTCGTTTATTCATTTGGGGTATCTGCTAATGCGCCTGTCGCCCTTCTCACGCGCCGCGTTCCTGCTCACGATTCTGGCCTTCGTGGTCGTATTCGCACTCGCCGCATGCAGCAGCGGCAGCGACGCGGCAGGCTCAGGCACAGCGCTGCCGACCCTGGTGACGATCGCCACTGCTGACCCGTCGGCCGCCGAAGCCAGGGACCCGATAGCGAAGGGCGAGGCGATCTTCAAGGGCAATAACTGCTCGGGCTGCCACTCGACCGGATCAGACCAGATCGTGGGCCCGGGGCTGGCCGAAGTTGGCGACAACGCTGCAACCCGGGTGTCTGGCCTATCGGCAGATGACTACCTTGAACAGTCGATACGTGAGCCGGGCGCTTTCATCGTCGATGGATTCTCGGACGGGATGCCGGCCATTTTTACCGATCTTTCTGAAACCGAAATGTCGGACCTTGTCGCGTTCCTGAAAAGCCTCTAGGAGACGGACCTTCATGGTGTTCGGCCCCCGCCGCCGGTGAGGGCCGGTGATCGGCTCAGGGCAGTTGTGGCGACCCGGAGGGCGGTTCGGTTTCCGTGGCGTTCAGTACGCAGGCAATCATGGAGTAATAACCCACCGTCGCCGTGAGTTCGATTACTCCTGCATTCCCGAAACGAGTCTTCACCGCCTCGAACACGGCGTCCGAGGTCCGATGGTCTCCCAGAAGCTCTCGTACAAACTGCACAATCGCCGTGTAGGCGTCGGTCAGGCCTGATGTCGGCTTTCGATTCGCTACGATGTCGATAGCGTCCTCGGGGACACCTACCTCCCGAGCGATCCGGGCGTGTGCCGCCCATTCATACTCGCAGTCAAATGCGCGCGCCGTCGCGATGATCGCAAGCTCGCGCTCGGCGTCCGGCAGACCCGAGTCAAATCTCAGGTAAGCGCCGAGATGGGCCGTCCTCTCGGCGACTTCCGGGCTATGCAACAACATCGCCCACGGACCTTGCACGCCACCTCGCGAGCCGGCGACGGCGTCATATGCGGCATGCGCCTCTGGTGGTAACGCGTCACGGTTCGATAGCTCGGGCAATCTTGTCAACTTGATCTCCTGACGCAATCCGCCCGCATTCACATGCGGGCGGATCCCTTCACTTATGTGGACCAGGATTCAATCCTCCGGCCCTGCTCCAACCTTACCGGGCCAGCAACGATCCGATCACCTGCGGGAGTGCCTCGATGGCCCTACTCCGCAACCCGGCCTCGTCGAGACTGCCGATCGGATGCGGAATAAGCGCAAAGGGATAGTCGGGGATTCCGCCCAACTTCGCCATCGCACGTGCGCCGGACTCGAATGGCTCAGTGCAAATAGCGATGGCCGGGACTCCGCGCTGCTCCAGTTGGATCGAGTCATGCACACTGCACGACGAGCAGCTTCCTCAGTCTCCGTTCGCGGTGATCACCACGTCCACATCGGAGGCGATGCTGTCGAGCACCTCCGGAGCCGCAGGTCTGCTGGCATCGCCCTTATTAACGGCGACCCGGCCGCCGAGGTCGAACCGCTCCGCAAGAACGTCGTAAATCGCCTCAAGCAAGGGCTCGGCGTTAAGTTTCTGGTTGGCAAGCAGACCGACAACTTTTCCGTCCAGCGTGTCAGGACGGGGCGCCATGCCCTGCTGGACGATTGTCGGATCCCCGGTGGGATCCAACACGCGTAATTTCGATTCAGTACTCATTTTCGCCTCCGAGAATTGGGATCAGTCTCGCAGATTTAGGCCAACACCGGTTTTGTGACAATCATGGATCTCGCTCCATGAGTCCATGTGGGAACGATCTGGCTCCATGCTCCACCCCCGCCGCCCGCAACGACGGTCACGAGTGACTCCGGGGAACTAAGGGCGCTGACGAGCTCCGTTCCTTCCGGTTCATCTTCCGCCAACGGCCTGCCGGCCGCCGTCCACTCAGACACGTTGCGGCGGGCGTTCTCATGAAGGTATCCCCCGACCTGCGCCTTCGTCCAACCCGCGGCACGGAAGTGTTCGAGATGCTCGGGGCAGATAACTATCAATGCCTCTTCCATCAGCGGCCCCATGGCGAAGAGCGGATCGATAAACGCGTCGAGTATCCGTTCCGGGGTGTCGTCATGGTGCTGTCCCACCTGGAACGGTCCAAGCCCGGCGGCAACGGTCACGGCGCTGCTACCGGGTGGCCGGCCCCGCGTCTCGTGAACCGGTTCCCACGGCGAGAGTTCCTCGTTTTCCGCCATACACCAGGCGTATTTGCCGGGATGGCCTATCGTCGCCTTGTCGAGATCCCCCGCCCGCGTGCCGAGCACGTTGATGATGACGAGGCGAACCGCACGCCCTATCGAGGCGTTCGCCCGATTACCGGGTCCGAATACAGAAACCCCGGAGTTCATCCCGAGGTCCGTGGCGACCGGGCCGTTCACGATAATCATCACCGCGGCGCCCATGGTGCTTACGGAGATCCCATGGAGCCCAAACTCCGGGGCGGTGATCGCGCCGATGACGGCGGCCAAAACCGGCATGTACTCCGGCTTGCAACCCGCCATGACGGCGTTGATGGCCGCTTTTTCCGCCGTAATCGCCACGCCTTTGGCCGGCTCAACCCCGAGAACCGCGTCCGGGGATAGGCCCAGGGCCTCCACGAAATCCGCGACCAGCCCTTCGGTCGGCGGGATTATGGGCAGCCCGTCCGTCCATCCGCGCTCAGCGAAAAGCTCGATCGCCTGCAGGGCGTCGTCCACTTCAATCGCGTCGGACGAGAAAGACATCTGTGTCAATTGAAATCTCCGATATGTGTCGAATCCGGATCCGATACGCCGTTCACGGCAGCGTACGTCTACGCCTCCCGGCCATCAACTCGTGTTCGCCTCTTGAACCTGTGTCCCCGTTCCGGCGCCAGTTTTCGCCGAAAACCGTGCCGTGCATACGTAGAACGATTCACACGGTTCCGGTTAAGAACATGCTCACGCCGAGAGTGACAGCTCGCCAGACCTCCGTTCATAAACACGGGATATCCCGAAATGAGGGGGCGGTGGACGAAAAACGATGGACTTGTAACGGAACCGTAATGAGGCGGTAAACCAACATTGCAAGTTGACGACTATTCTCGGCTCCAGGGGGTTTCAAAATGATTTTGCACAAGGGCTGCCCACGGTGCGGCGGCGACGTGATGGTGGACAACGACCTGTACGGCACATTTGTGAAATGCATCCAGTGCAGCCGCTCCAAACATGTCCAGAACGCATCTCCGATAGAGAATCTGACCCGCAGACGCTACCCGCGCCTCCCCGGCCAGGAAAGTCAAACAGGCACGGGCCCCATAGCCGTTTAAGCATTTCCAGGCGGCGCGTCTAGACGATCGCGACGCTACCGGGTTTCGCGCAGCATAGCAGCGAAACAACCGTGACCGTTCTTGCATCAACCGCGAGACCGGGCACGGATGATCCGAGGAGAGTTGCCCGGCGCCCGCCAGCTATGACGGACGCTCGCTCGCCGAGTCTGACGACCGCGAGATCATCAAAGGCAACATCACTTCCTTCCAGACTCGATGGATCGCGCGGCGTTCACCGGAAGCGATCCTGAGACGGTTTGCCCGTGGAAGGGCGTCGCCACCTACTTGACCATCGTCGTGGATGGCGAGCGACTCAATGGTGTTGCCTGGTTCTACCCGAAACCTGGAGTGGCGCCTCTCCCTCAAGGATTACGTCGCGTTCCATCCGCGGATGACCGTAAGGAGCTGGTCCGCGTTGTGGTCATCACCCGGCGCCATTAAGCGAATCCCGCACCTTGCATGACCCGTTCTGAGAAGCGATCAGACTCGTTCCGCGCGTAGCCAGCCCCCATGCTCCAGTGCGGGCAAACCCCACCTGTCGGCGTGATCTTTCCCGGTATCGGATTCGAGTCAATGGTGAGAACTTTCACCTAAGAGGGAGCACCCGATTGGAGGGTTTGCGGCGTCTATGGCTACGCGGTCAACAGCCACCGGGCGAACCGTCGAAGTCGGCGGTTACCGTCCAATTGCACAAATAACGAGTTCGCGGGTCGCGTCTCTGTACAAAGCAATAGCGCTTGACTCGACTCGCACGGTGGCATTGCGCGCCGGCAGAGCCAGCCAGACGGACGCGATCAATCCTACCGCCCTGGACAACATGGTCAGGTCGGCCCGTGTGATGATGCGGATCAACCACCCTAATATCGCGCGCGTCTTCGGCACAGGAACAGACGGGGGGTGGCATTTCGTCGCCACCAACTGGGTGGAACAGAACCTCGCCGATGCCCTGTCCGGTTCGGATCCGGTGACGATCAGGGAGGCGGCTGCATTCGCCCTGTCAATCGCCCGGGGGCTGGCTGCCGCACACGGAACAGGCCTCATCCATAGCGCGCTGACTCCCGGAAACATACTCATCACGGCGCGTGAGGTACCACAGATCACCGATTTCGGCGGTATGGCTCTTTCCGGGCCTGAGAAGCGGGCATCCTATGTCTCCCCGGAACAGGCGAACGGCCAACAACCCGGTCCCCGGTCAGATCTCTACGCATTCGGCTGCGTGCTTTACGAACTCATCGCCGGAGCCCCTCCATTCAAAGGGTTCGACCCGGCGTCGGTACGCAAAAAGCACGTCCGCGAGATCCCCATACCACTCGAGGAGATACGCCTGGGCGTACCCGGCGCGCTAAGCGCCCTCGTGCTCTCCTGCCTCGAAAAAGACTCGCGTAACCGGCCGCGGACGATAGATAACGTCGTCGATGACCTGAACGACATCGTTATCGATATGAAAAACACAGGCAGGCCTGGCGGATCTTCGGGCCTGATTGCAGAGAATCCCGACGGCGTCGTGGTCACCGAGACCCGTCGTCGAACCGGACCGCGTTCTCGTCCGGAACAGGCCTCGGGAACCTGGGGGTTTGGGCCCGCCATGAACGAGGCGCGGGCGGAGCACGCATCGCTTACGTTGAACGACGGCCGCATTCTGGCCACGGGTGGACGCGGTGGCGTTTCATCATGTGACATCTACGACCCCGTCTCAGGGAAGTGGACATCTACGGGCGCCATGTCCACGGCGCGGTCGTGGCACAACGCAACCCTTCTGGGCGACGGGCGTGTCCTTGTTTCCGGCGGATACACCGATGACTCCCCGGTGGCTTCTGCCGAGATATTCAGCCCCGGGGACGATTTATGGACCGAATTACCCCGGATGCAGGAAGCTCGAAGTGAGCACACCTCGGAAGTGCTCGACGACGGGCGCGTCC
>JASLLE010000109.1 GCA_030747175.1 Dehalococcoidia bacterium
GGAAGCGCTATTCAACCCGGGGGACTCTTGAGATGGGGTTACCCGAAGATAGGCTCCCGCCCGAATCGGATATCCTGCAGTTACAACGCGGCGCTTATCCGATATTCCGGCAAAAACAACCAGTCCACGCGGCGCGCGTGTCCGGGAAACTCAAAAACCGAAGCCTGATCCAGTTTTCAAAAACACAAAATCCCGGGACTCCGGTACTCGCGGTTAACCACCAGTAAACTGACGACTCCGCACAAATGCCGTTTTCCCGGCGTTATAAACAGCATTTGTAGCGTTGTATTTAGCTAATGATGAACGCGTGGTTGGACTTTTCAGGTACGAAAGTACCGGTCCGATCCACCCTGGTCGGACGTTCCATCCCGTTAAGATTAATAATGTTGGCCGTACATTTTGAATACATTTCAATTCAACCGATCATTGGGCGACCATATCAATTTCTTAATATGGATCATAAATAGTCAGTATCATTTGATAATTCGCACATCTGTTTACGCTTGAAACAAGTGCGTATATCGCCTGTGTAGCAGACTCGTATGCCGGCTATTGAACACCTGTGAGATGCGAGTCCCGTCCCCGATCTTTTCATCCGTCCGGGCTATACTGCCGCCGCCGTACGCGCTCCGGTCGCGGGCCTGCACGCAGCCCGGAGAAATCTCGGACCTGTCCCCGCTACGAGACACATCGCACAAAAAGGCCAGCCTTTGAAAATCACCGACATCAAGACATACCACTGTCACGATGGACGCCGAAACTCGGTGTTCCTGCAAGTGCTGACGGACGAAGGGATCACCGGAAACGGTCAGCCCTACTCGATCGGCCCGGACGAGGCGATCATCGCCGCCGTCGAGTCCAGCAGACACTGGTTCATAGGCCAGGACCCTTCCCGCATCGAATGGCTGCTTCGCAGGGCGAAAAACACGATGCGCTTCCCCCTCGGGGCCGTCGAATGGTCGTTCCTGTCCGGGGTCGACCACGCGCTATGGGACATCGCCGGCAAACGCGCGGGCGTGCCGATATACAAACTGTTCGGAGGCCCGACCCGCGACCGGGTCCGCATCTACCACCAGATCCACGGCGACACGGCCGCCGAACAGGCCGGGGAGGCCGCGTCACTGCTCTCGGAGGGATACACCGCTTTCAAGGCTTCGCTCTACCCGCCCGGCTGGACCGAGATGCCCTGGCTGGCCGTTGTGCGAGAGGTGGCGAACCGGATAGGCACGCTCCGGGAGGCCGTCGGCGATCACATCGACCTCGCCGTCGATATACACAGCACGCTTCGAGAGCCGATGCGCGCCAAACAGCTTGCCGGGGTGCTGTCCGACTTCCGGCTCATGTTCGTCGAAGAGCCCGTTCGGCCCGATTACATCCCGAGCACCGCCCGTTTGCGCCGGGAGTTGCGGGTTCCACTTGCGACCGGGGAGAACCTGTTCGGTGTCACGCAGTTCGCAGAGCTGTTTGACCAGGACGCCGTGGACATAATTCAGCCCGATCTGCTGGTATGCGGTGGCCTGCTTGAGGGACGCAAGATCGCAGCGATGGCGGAGGCCAACTACGTGACAGTAGCGCCACACAACCCGCTGGGGTTGTTGTCCACCGCCCTCGGCGTCCACTACGCAGCGAGCATCAACAACTTCACGATCCTCGAATATCACGGCGACCACAAACGAGACAAGGCGAAGTTCGTGGACGAAATGTGGACTCCGGTGGATGGCTATTTTGAGCTGCCAACGAAGCCGGGCATCGGGATGGAGTTGAACCTGGAAGTGATCGCCGCCAACCCGCCGAAACACTGGAATCGCGGGTTCCCCACACAGGCGGACGGCGCTCCAGCTTTTATCTAGGCCACCGAAATCCGCATCGCGAAAGGCCACGGTCCCCGGATATGAAAATCACAAAAGTCGAATGCCTGGCAGCCAGCCGGTCGACCCCGGAGACTCCGGGCGCGGGCAACAGCATGTTCGTCGTGACGCACACCGACGAGGGCCTGACCGGAATCGGCGAGTCGTACGGCGTCGGACCGGACCTGGCCACGAAGGAATGGGTCGGCTACTTCGCCGACCAGATCATCGGCCACGATCCGACCCGCATCGAATACCTGTGGGCGCTCATGTACCAGGGAGCGCGCTTCCCCCCGGGCTCGTCCGGGCTGGCCGCTCTCTCGGGCATCGACCAGAGCCTTTGGGACATAACGGCCCGCTCTTACGACATACCCGTTTACGACCTGCTCGGCGGCCGGTATCGCGACAGGATCCGCGGCTACCTGGACGTCCAGCTCGGCGATAGCGATGGCAGTGGACTGGACGAGATGCGTGCTACGGTGGCCGAGGCCATCGGCACGTCCGGCTACACCGCGTTTAAGGTCAATCCCCTTCCCAACGACTGGCGCGCCCTGCCCTGGCTGAAGGCGGTGGACGCCGGCGTCGAGCTCGTGGGAGCGCTTCGTGATGCAGCCGGGCCGGACGCAGAGATCGGCATGGACGCACATGCGGCCGTGTTCGAGCCCGGCCGACTCCTGGAGCTGGCGGACGCGCACGTCGTCAACACGCCGATGTTCATGGAGGAACCGCTCCGTATGGAGAACCGGCACGCCATGGGCGAGCTGCGCAAGAAGATGCCTTACGCGCTGGCGACCGGCGAGTGCCTTTACACCAGGTTCGAGTTCACGGAGCTGTTCAGGGCGGGCGCTGCCGACATCATCCAGCCCGAGGTCTGCATCGTGGGAGGCATGACGGAAATGCGAAAGATCGCCGCCGATGCAGAGGCGCACGACATATCCGTAGCACCCCACAACCCGATGGGCCCGCTCGCCACGACGGTCAACCTGCACTTCGACGCCGCCATCCCCAACTTCCTGATCCAGGAGATGCGTCCGTTCAACGACATCGAGCTATCGTTCGTGAAGTCGTCCCCGGTGGTCAAAGACGGCCACCACGACATCCCAATCGGACCGGGCTGGGGCATTGAGCTGGACCTGGACGCCATCGCCGACCGGCCATACGAGTCCAACTGGTACCGGGGCGACCGGCTGCTCGCGGACGGAGCGATCGCCTACATCTAAGAGCGCGAAGGGCTCTTCCCCGCAGGGAGAGGCCTTAAGGCAGGATCACCCGTCACCCGTCAAAGGTAGGATCACCCGTCAGTCGTCGTCGTCCTCGCTGGACCCGTTGGAACTGAACACCGCCCCGAGCGGTCCCAGGAACTTCGTGAACTCCATCGGGAATATGATCTTGGACGAATCGCCCTCGCCGAGGCTTTTCAGCGCTTCGAAATACTGAAGGCTCATCGTCTTCTGGTCCACGGTCTGGGCGACGGCGTAAACCTTGTCCAGGGCCTCGGCAAAACCTTCTGCCCGCAGAATCGCCGCCTGCCGATCCCCCTCGGCGGCGAGGATCGCCGCCTGTCTGGCGCCTTCAGCGGCCAGGATGGCCGCCTGCCTTGCGCCCTCGGCCACCGTGATGCTGGACTCACGCGTGCCTTCGGCCTCCGTTACGACCGCACGGCGAACGCGCTCAGCGGTCATCTGTCGGTTCATGGAATCCTGGATGTCACGCGGCGGCTCAATCTCGCGGATCTCCACGTTGGTGACCTTGATCCCCCAGCGCTCCGTTTCGGAGTCGAGACGCGTGCGGATCAATTCGTTGATGCGCTCCCGCTGAGACAACACGTCGTCGAGCGCTATGTCGCCGATCACCGCTCGCAGGGTCGTCGTCGCCAGCCCGATTACCGCCGAGCGATAGTTGCCGACTTCGAGCACCGCCCTCTGCGCCTCATTCATATCGATCCTCATGTAGACGAGGAAGTCGATATTGATCGGCGCGTTGTCCCTGGTGATGTTGGTCTGACGGGGGATGTCCACGACCTCGATCCGCGTATCGACCTTGCGTATCTGGTGGACTATCGGGATCGCGAAAACAATTCCCGGCCCCATCATTCCCTGAAAACGCCCGAACTTGAAACGAGCGACGCGCTCGTAGTCCCGTACAAAGTTGATTATCGCCATCGACCTCCGCCTTTCTCTGTGCTTTTCGGCCTTATCGTAGTTCGCACCGGAATCACGCTATGCCTGATCGTCCGGGATCGGTTCATCCCGCGGTTCCACTCCGAGCCGGAGGCCATCGACTGTCCGAATTACGACCGATGCCCCGCTGTCCACAACAACTCCTTCGGTCACGTTCGCCTGCCAGTGCTCGCCAGCAACCAGCACCTCTCCTGAAGGGTCCAGCGCTCGCGTAACCACGGCGGCCTGGCCGATCAGCGCCTCATGTGACGTCCCAGAAACATACGCTAATTCCGAAGCGGACCGCCTCATCTCCCAGGCGAGCCATCCAACCAGCGCGCCCGCCGCGGCGCCGACCACGGCGAGCAGCCAGAGACTCACCTTCACGGAGGGGTCGAATACGTCCACCCCGCCCCCTGAATCAAACAGGAACAGGCCGCCGAGGATGAGCGCTATGACGCCCGCAACGCCCAGTATCCCTCCACCGGGCGCGTGCATCTCTCCGGCTATGAGCGCAACGGCCAGCGCAATCAATGCCACACCGGCCCACGAGAACGGCAAAACTCCGAACGATGCATACGCCAGGATCAGGAAACCCACCCCCAGCGCCCCCGGGATTCCCAATCCCGGGCTCCATATCTCCACGACGAGACCCAGCCCACCCAGGGACAACAGCAAGAAGGCAATGTTCGGGTCGGCCAGGAATCCGAGGAAGCGTTCGACAAAGCTTTGCCTGAGCTCGCGGACCGTCAGGTCGGACGTCGAAACCCTGAGTGATCCCGACGCCGTCGATATCTCACGACCGTCCAACTGCGCCAGGAGATCCGGCAGGTCCACCGCGATAAGATCGACCACCCCGAGCTCGACCGCCTCGCTGGCCGTGTAGGCGAGCGCGTCACGAATCGTCGCCTCCAGCGCGTCCGAATTGCGCCCCCTCAACTCGGCGATACTCCGTATGAGCGCAGCCGTGTCTTCGGTCACTTTTTTGCCGAGCGTCTCCGGGAGGTCTTCCCCCTCGCCCGTGATTACTGCGGCTGCCCCGATATTGGTCGTCGGGGCCATCGCGGCCAACCCCGCGGCCGCCGTAACGAAGGTCCCCGCGCTGGCGGCCCGCGCTCCATCGGGCGCGACATACGACACGACCGGGACCTCCGCCGCCAGGAGTCTCGTTACGATATCCCGGGTCGCATCCAGCGTCCCGCCCGGCGTGTCGATGCGGATCACGACAAGTTCCGCGCCGTCGTCCTCGGCCTCATCCAGGGCACGAGAGATGAACCGCTCGGTTACGAGCGTGATCGTCCCGTCCAGCTCGACGACGAACACCTCGTTGGAGGCGTGACCATCCGCGGCAACCCGGGTGTCTATCAGGGCCCAGAGAAGAAGGCCGGAGAGGATCGCGACAACCCATGCCGCTCGCAAAACGCAGCGTTTGCGGGTCCCGGTTGCCCGGTTTCTCTCGTTCCCGTCGAACGACACAACAAAACCCTCACCTTATCGTCCGGCGCCGCCAGCCCGGACCCAGGTCCATGTGTCAGTCCCGTACGGAAACCATGCTACCTCGCGCGCCCCAGGTCCGCCCACGCACCCTGCGCCATCACACCGCCGTCGACGTTTACGAACTCTCCGGTCATGAATGACGCTTTATCGGAGCAAAGGAACACCACGACGTTGGCGATGTCCTCCGGTGAACCGATACGGCCGATCGGAGAATTTGCCCCGGCAGCGGCGATGGCGGCTTCCATGTCCCGGGGCTCCCCCGATATGGCGTCACGCATCAGCGGCGTGTCGATCGAGCCCGGACAGACGGCGAGAACCCTGATGTTCTGGCGGGCGTAGTCGAGCGACATCTGCCGGGTCAGGGACAGCACGCCACCTTTGCTGGCCGCATACGCGGTCACGAGTGGAGCGGATTGCTGGCCCTGCACGCTGGCGTTGTTCACGATGACACCACCGCCACGGTCGCGCATAACCGGGATCGCGTACTTGGACATCAGCCAGTAGCTCTTCAAGTTGATCGAAAGGATCGCGTCCCAGATCTCCTCGGTCGTGTCCTCGGCGTTGGTGTAGGAAGTGCGTGGTTGAATGCCGACGTTGTTGAACAGGTAATCGACGCCGCCGTAACGAGCGACCGACTGCTCGACCACCCGCCGGGGATCGGCCGCCACGCTGAAATCGGCCTGAACAAACGTGGCCTCTCCCCCGTCGGCTTTGATTTCGTCGACCGTTTGATGCCCGGCGTCGGTATTGATGTCCGCCACGATCACACGGGCGCCTTCCCTGGCGAACCCGCGTGATGCGCCGCCGCCGATCCCGAGCGCTCCGCCGGTGACGATTACGACCTTGCCGTCATGGATCCCCATGTATGACTCCCCCTGTGTAATGCGCGAGTGTCGCGCGTGTCTCGAAGTGGCGCCGGTCCGTGCGCTCGAATATGCCGGGATGATACGGCTACCGGGCTGCTCCCCAAAGAGCGTAACGGGCCGAAGAAATAATCGGGATCAGGGGCCCCGCAGGTAATTTCCAAACGTGTAGGAACTGACGGCGAACTGGTCTGAGTTCGATCTCAGAACCAGTTCGTGTTGCCCGAACTCCGGCATTTCCAGCAACGCGTACAGCCGGGACTCGTCAACGTGGAGCAGGCTTGCGCCGGTCTTGTCATACACGATATCCGGCCCCGCCCCGTTTCTTGGCACCGGCGCGCCGTCGAGTTCCACGTAAACGTCTATCGGCGCGTCCCCTCGATGCTCCAGGACCACGTTGGCGCTCCTGGCGAAAACCTGGGCGTACAGATAATCCTCAAGACCGGTTGTGACTCGCGCGTGGACTATGGCGTCTTTCTCGTTCAGCCACAACCCGCGCAGATAAATCTTGTTGAAGTGGTGGAACTCTGCATCGTCCACGTAATCGACCACCCGGTCCGGGCCATGGTAGTACTCGACCTGCGCTATCGAATTCGATCCGCCGAGTCCGTATACCTTGCTGTACCCGGCGTACAGTTCTTCCGTCAGATAGTAGGCCGCCTCATCTTCAGACGGACCACCGTTTGAACCAATGGCAATCGCCGAGATGTCGTGGCCGGCGTCGATCAGCGCGGAGCGGATCTCCTCCTCGGTCTCCCGGTAGTCCCCCTCACCGATGTGTTCATACACCAGCTCCCCACGGGAATTGAACAGGTATTTTGCCGGCCAGGCGTGATTCTCGAACGCGTTCCACGTTTGACGAGCGTTGTCCTGGGCCACCGGATACTCCAGGCCGAAACGATCAAGCGCTTTAAGGACGCCCTCCCGTGCCTTCTCAAACTCGAATTCGGGTGTGTGCACACCGAGGATGGTCAACCCGGCGTCGGCGTACTTGTCATGCCACTGCGCCAGAAACGGAAATGTCCTGATGCAGTTGACGCAGGTGTAGGTCCAGAAGTCGACAAGAACCACGTCCCCTCCGGACGTTCGCTCGCCGATGGTGAACGGTTCCGAATTGGCCCATCCCGTCAGGCCTTTCAACGCCAAAGTGGCCGTCGCCTCTGCGGTGTGATCGACGCTGCCGCCCGGGACCGGCGTCTCTGATGTCCCGGCCCGGGGACCGGAATCGCCGGATAGAGACGATCCGCACGCGACTATCACGACGGCAACGGTCGCCATAAGCAATGCCTTGTACGGCGCTCCCGACGCGGCAACGCGGCTCAATTTCACCGTGTGGACAATTCCCGGCATATCGTTCCAGTTGTACGGAGACCGGCCCGTGAATGCCTTTCAGGGAGGCCCGCCCGATCGGGGGGTCCAGATCGGACGATGTGCGCAGCTGGCAGTTCCGGCTCCGCAAGTTGACGGATCAAGATCCCGACGTTCCGGTTCCGCCGTGCCATATAGATGTGGATGTGCGCCGCCGACACGCCCTGCTCACACCTCAACCCGCGTCAGTTGGGTAATCTCTCAACGTCGGCCGGAAACCATTAACCAGCAGCGAGCGTACGGTCATGATAATCGTGACGACCGAACGAATTCCGGGTCGGGAAACGGATCAAGTCCTTGGCCTGGTACGTGGAAACGCGGTTCGCGCTCGCAACATCGGGCGCGACATCCTGGCGTTATTTCGAAACATCATCGGCGGCGAGTTGAAAGGCTACACCCAGCTCCAGACCGAGTCCCGTGAGCAGGCGACCGAGCGCATGATCGCGGAGGCGGAGACGCTGGGCGCGGACGCCGTGGTCATGGTGCGCTACACGACGTCCATGATCGCCGGTGGAGCGTCCGAGATCATGGCGTTCGGAACCGCCGTGAAACTCAAATAGATTCCCGGCGCCGGCTCGATCATCGTTTCCGGCGCTAACGGAACTCCTACACGCATCTTCGCAGCCGCTTTGGGTGGCAGCCGCAACACAATTCCGGGCTTATCGCGATTCGCCGTGCGCCGGGCAGGCCGATTATGAGGAGATCGGCCGGGCTGATGGAGATCAAGCCCGGGATCCTCGCGGGAGCAAAAAGCATTGGCCGCCAAGAATAAGAAGTCGCCACCCAAGGACGCTGAAGGCCCTCTTCGGTTAATCGTGGCCGGGCCTGAAGGCTGGCGCGATGGAACCGTGGCCCGTCTGAAGCCGGATAAACGCTTTGTGATCGCCGAGAAGATCGAGGCCGATTTCAACGGGGTCGAACTCGCCCGAGTGACGCCGGGAGACGTGCTGGTATCCACCGTGGACCCCGGCTTCCCTTCACCGGCGATCAAGCTTGCGACCGCTCTCCAGAAGAAGATGCACGGTGTGGCGGTTGTGTTCGTACTTCCGGAAATGTTCAGGGACGAACTCGACATTTTCGAAGAATATCGTCACGTATGGACCCTCGTTTCTACAGAAACCGGCGAGGATCCGGACACATTCGCCGAGGTGGTGTGGTCAGCTTCGCGGGGCATGGTCTGGATTGACCTGGAGATGAGCCGCCGGCTCAACGACGTACGAGCGGTGGGCGCCCGTAGTTCGATTACGGTCGCCGGTTTCGAAGAGTAGAGTCCGGTCCAGATCTAAACGTCCGAGTCGACATCCGGGACGCCTTCAAGGTCCAGGGCATCCTGGGAACGACCCATCGACCGGTATGCGGCCGCCAGGTTTGTCGTGCAGGTCACGGTAATCGGGTGGGTCTTGCCGAGAACCCGTTCCGCTACGTCCAGCACTTGTTCGAACGCAGGAATCGCCTCTTCCACGTTTCCGACCTCGCTCCGGGCTGCGGCGGCGTTGTTCATGCTTGTAAGTGTTTTGGGATGTTCCGGACCCAGAATTCTCGTGCGGTCGACTATGTTCTGCTCGTACATCATCAGCGCGTCGCGCAGGTTTCCGGTGGCGCGATGTGCGCTGGCCAGGTTGTTGCGGCTGGTGAGGGTGCCGACGTGCTCTTTGCCCAGGGTCCTGGTGCGTGCCTCAAGCGTCTCCTCGTACATCCCCATCGCCTGGCCCAGGCGGCCGTCGGAATGAAACGCCGTGGCCAGGTTGTTCTGGACCATGAGCGTCCGGCGATCTTCGGCCCCGAAAAGGCGTTTCCTCGCCTCCAGGGCATCTTCATATAACTCGAGCGCGTCGCCAAGCCTGCCGGAGGCCTGGTAGGCGGTGGCGAGATTGCTGCGCGTGGTCAGCGTATCCGGGTGATCGTGGCCG
>JASLLE010000010.1 GCA_030747175.1 Dehalococcoidia bacterium
CCCTAACTTTTTTCTTTTCTCTTGTGTGGTGTGGTTGGGTTTGTCTTACCCCGCCCCCCCGGCGGCGGGGGTGTTGGGGGTGGGGGGGGGCCCCCCCGCCATTAGGCGGCCAGTGTGCCAACGCGGGTGATATCCACGACAGCAAGAGGGCGGAGCAACCGCCGCCCTACCGGTCGCTCGCGCTCCGCACAATCGGATCAACGATCGCCTCCTCACTCCGCCCCCAATCCGTCCAACAACCCGTTCAGAGTTATCGCCGCTGCCCTGCCCATCATTTCTGGATCCATCGCATTAATCGTGTCGAGCGGCGTGTGGATCAGTGAAAGATCAGACCCGAAAAAGAAGATGGACGGGATGCCGGCGTCGCGAAAAGAGGCGTGATCGCTGGTGGCACCCGGCGGTTCAATCCCCCGCACGGCCGAAATCCCAATTTCATCGGCGACATCCAGCCCCCGGCCCGACAATTCCAGATGTCCACCTATCTCAAGCGAACCGCTGCCGAGAGCGTCGTAGTTGAACATGGCGGTGATCCTTGAACGTCCGGCCTCGTCCAGCGACGCCACATACGCAGCACTTCCCAGCAGGCCAAGTTCCTCCGATCCGAAGCCGATAACCCGTAATTCAAACGGAAGATCGGTATTCACGAGCTCCTCCGCCAGCACCAGGAATGTGGCAGTTCCGGAGGCGTTGTCGTTAGCGCCCGGACTGTCCGGCACGGCGTCGTAATGGCCACCGATAATGACTACGGGAGCATCGTGATAATCCCCCGTTCTTGTAGCGACGACGTTGCGGCTGGGCCGCTCTTCGGTCACGAGGCGCAAACTGACGTTCACGGGACCGTTTTCGATCTCAGCCAGCAGGGCTTCGCCGTCGGTTCCGGCGATCGTTACTGAAGGCCGGTCGAAAGTCAGTTCAAAACCTTCTCCGAGCGTCCCGTCGAAGATCTCTGAAACGCTGTTGAAGACCACCATGCCCTCGGCGCCCGCCTCGAAAACGTTTCGAGCTTTCTGCGCGAACGAGATCTGGCCCCTTTCGACGAGTGCAACCATTCCGTCCATCGAGAAGTTCGGAAGGTCGCTTTCCCTACCGAGGTCTACGAATACGAGTGGGCCGTTTACGTCGCCTTCCCCGGAGCCGGTGAAGATGTTCGTCCTGACCGGATACGGATTCGGACTGGTGACCTGTAGATGATTGCCGTTGCGGGGCCTTGAGCGGGCGGTGAACTCCTGAAACTGGACCTCGTAACCGTACGAGCGCAACTGGTCAGCGATGTACCCGGCCGCTGCGAGCTCGCCATCGGTCCCGGAGACACGCGGCGGCAACCCTACTGACAGTTCCCGGAGGTGGACGAGGGCGCGTTCGGTTAGTTCTTCGACGGACGGAGGAGAGATCGTCCCTGGCGCGTCGCCTCTGGAAATGGCTTCCGTGGGTTCTGCCGGCGCGGCCGGGTTCGGCGCTTCGCTGGATGAAGAAGGGGTTGCGGTCGGTGTGTCAGACACCGTCGGCGTTAGAAGCGCGCCCGGGCTACCGTCCCCGGTGACCGGATCGGCGCCGCATGCCACGGTAACGATTGCCACCAGTGACAGTGCGATCAGCAGGGTGCGATGGATATCGAATGATGTCAGTCCGGGCGAGAAAGGCATATATCTAGAGGCAAGTAATTGGAATGGCACGCCGTAAGTGTGACGCACAGACTGGTACGCAGGGTGGCGCCTTTTATATGTCTGGATCGCTCCCGGAACAGTGCCGGTGAACGAGGCTCGCGGGCGCCGTCTCACATCGCGCCGATTACGTCGGCGCAGTGTCGCCGACTACTCGGACCCGTACCCGTAACGCGTCGCCGGGGACATACGAGAGCGGAAGGTCCTCCACCTCCACGACCGTGAGTGTTTCGGGGTCCGCGCCGGCCTGGATCGTTCGTTGCTTCGCCATCTCGGTAGCGGCCTCGATGGAGGCGGCGCGGCCGATGTCGTTGAATACCTGGTCCACCTCTCCGCTCACCTGTGCGATGGCCGCGCCGACCGCGTTTGCGACGCCGCGATGCTCCACCTGGATGACCTCGGACACGCCCGGCAGATCGTCCGGCACGAGGAACGCGCCGCCTCCCACGGCGATCAACGGCACGGGCGTGGCATCCACCTTCATCCGGTCGACCGCCTCGTCGATCATCGCCGCGATGCGGCCGCGTGCGGCCTTTATCAACTCCGGGTCTTGAGACGCAGCGGGTCCACTATCGCCCAGATCGACCAGTCCGGCCGCTACCGCGATGTCCGTGGCCGTCAGGGACTCTCCGCCAAATACGAGAGCCTCGCTCGTGATGCGATGACCGACACTCTGCGGACCAACTGATGATCCGTCGGAGCCCACGAGTGATCCACCTCCGAGGCCAATGGAGAGGAGGTCCGGCATTCGGAAGAGCGTGCGTACACCACCGATCTCGACCACGTTATTGGCCTCCCTCGGGAAGCCCGCCTGCAACACGCCCACGTCTGTCGTCGTGCCGCCAATGTCCACCACGGTGGCGTCGTCCAGCCCCGTCAGGAAGGCCGCTCCGCGCATGCTGTTGGTCGGACCGGATGCGAAGCTGTAGATCGGGAACTCTTCTGCGAACTCGGCCCTCATGACCGTGCCGTCGTTCTGCGTCATGTAAAGCGGCGCATTGATCCCGCTCTGGCGCAACGCATCGGTGAAGGCGTGCGTGGTCTTCCGTGCGAGGTCGATGATGCAGGCGTTCAGAAGGGTGGCGTTCTCTCGCTCCAGCAACCCGATGCGACCGAGATCGTTGGAGAGCGTGATGTCGACGCCCGGGCACTCTTCGCGAAGGATCTCGGCCGCGGCCTCCTCGCATTCCGCAGTCAGCGGCGAGAAGATGCTCGCGATGCCGACAGACGTGATGCCCGAGCCCGCGATTTGACGTGCCGCATCTCGCATGGCGTCCGCATCAAACTCGACCAGTGGACGACCGTCGTACTCGTGTCCGCCCTCGATCATGAAGACGCGCCCCCGGACGATCTCGGCAAGGTCGTCCGGCCAGTCGATGAAAGGCGGAAGCGATGCGCTTGCGGGGAGTCCGATTCGGACCGCCGCAACAGGTGTCAGATCTCGACGCTGAACCACGGCGTTCGTGAAATGTGTCGTGCCGATCATCGCCGCGTCGACGTGTCCCGGCCCATCTTCGAGTCCCTCGATCAGTTCTTGCAGCGAATTCAAAATGCCGCCGGTGACATCGTCGGTTGTCGGCGTCTTGACGCCAGCCACTACGCTTTCGTCTTCGATCAGGACGGCGTCGGTGTTGGTGCCGCCAACGTCTATGCCGATGCGCCTCATGACCAGACCACCGGAGCGCCTTTCCCCGTTGGGAGAAGGAGAAGTTCTGGACGTGGACAACACCGTAGGGGCGGGGCTTGCCCCGCCCGCACCCGTACTTCGAGAGCCTCAGCATGGGTGGGTGAAATCCGTGCTGCGCCACCCGTTCTCCCATGTCCGGGCGGGAGAAGTCTCGGCGTGTCATTCAGGCTGATCGCCCTCATGCTCCTGCGCCAAACACGGACTCAAAATCCATGTCGTATCCAAACGCCCTCGGCCCAACGTTCTGAAGCCCCCGCTCAGAGGTCAGTATCGGAGCGGCGGGCAGGGCGATGACGGAGACACGCTGGCCGTATCGCAACGTCTCGGTGCCGATCGCCTCGCCGGAGAGGGTGTCCATGACGCAGATGATCTCCGGCACGGTGGCCGCGGGGACGCCGTCCCTCAGGCCGATGGCGAACTCGTTCTGGAACTCCAGACGGAACTCATGACCGTCATCGTCATCCAGCCCGTCGATGGTGGCGGAGCCGCGCAGGAAACCCTCCGTGGCTCGTCGGTCGATATCTGTGATCTTGCCGCGAAACAACAAGAGCCCGCCTTCGTGATCCAGCGCCGCCTGCACAGGGTCTTCATGCGCCGCACGGGCGTCCTCTACGGCGCGTCCCAGTTCGATAGCCCGGGTTGTCGTGTAAAGAATCCCCCAGTCCTTGACCTCTTTGCCGGAACGGGGCGCTTTGCAGGTGGCGGCGGTGGAGCCGACCTCCGTGCAGACCTTGCGGCTGATGCGCTCCATCCATTTCCAGCTGGCGGCCCGCGCGACGATAGTCTCGTTGTCCCGGATATCGGCCAGGCATAACGGGTACATCTGGAGATCGCCGATAGCAAAGCTGGTCATCTGTGCTTCCGGGAAGGCACGTCCCATCGAATCGGCATCGACCACAGGCAGCCCGGTCACGGCGGCCACCATCAGCGGCTGGAGGGCGTTGCCCCCGCCGATCTCGAGCGACATGACGGCGTCGAACTTTCGCCCCAGATAGTCCTCCATCATGCGGACGGGTTTGGCGGCGAAGTTCGGATCGCGCAGGCGTTCCTGGCCCACGAGTGGAGCACCCATGCTGGATACGACCGCGACCAGGTCGCCATCGCCAAGCGTCATCGGGTCGATCAACTTCACCCGCTTGCCCGTTCTGTACTGCTCCCGCATGTTTAGATAGGAGTAGTAAGGGCTCCCTCCGCCGCCCGCGCCAAGGATCCACGCGCCCGTAGAAAGCGGGGTCAATTCTTCAGGTTGAATCTCGCGTGAATCAACCATCTGATTCAGAACCGTCCTGTTCCGTCTTCTGGCGTGCCTCGTAGTTGTCGAACGCCCGTTGCACCATCGGCCTGCGTCGGCCTTCCGGCTTTTGAAGGGTGTACCCGGGGTCGCTTTCGCCGAGCGAACTGAGATTGTAGAGGGGGAAGGCGCCCTGTATGTGCTGGGTGAAGCCCTGCGCGTCCTGCATCTGGTTGATCGCCAGTTTGATCATGCGCAACTGGAACGGGTCGTTCGCCGCCACGCGAGCCGCGTAGGCCATCGATTCCTCTTCGAGTTTGTCCTTCGGGAACACCTGGTTTACATACCCCAGATCAAGGGCTTCCTGTGCGTCCACAAATCGACTCTCGAACAAAATCTCGCGGGCCTTGCGGTGGTGCATCTCCCACGGCACGGAGAAGTACTGGAAGTTGGCGGGCAGGAACATGGCGTCTTCGGCTGCGAAGACCACGTCCATGGCGGACGAGATGATCCATCCGGCGAAGATGCAGTAACCCTGCACGGCGGCGATGGTGGGCTTTGGAAGATTGCGCCAGCGCAGCGACTTGTCGATGTTCTGGTCGAATCCACGCCTGTACTTGCCGCGGAGCCCTTCTTCTATCGGGCGTTCTTCCCGATCCGCCATCTCCTCCGGCGTCCCCAGGTCGTGTCCCGCCGAGAAATGATCGCCTGCGCCCGCCAGGACTATCGCACCGATGCCATCGTCCTCGCCCGCGTAGCCGAACGCATGGTCCAGCTCTTCCAGCAGAATCCGGCTCTGGGCGTTGCGATACCTCGGGCGATTCAGGACGATTCGTGCAACCCGGTCGTGCTGCTCGTAATTGATCTGCGTGTAGTCGCTGGGCGGCATTGTTGTGCTCCCGCTGTTGTCAATAGGTTCAGTTCGAGGGTCCGGCGCCCGTCACGCCCCCGTCGAGTAGATCGTTGTATTCCTCTTCGTTGATATCGAGAAGACGTCGCAGGACTTCCCGCGTGTGCTGTCCCTGCAACGGCGCGTACCGCTGCACCGTGGCCGGGGTGTCTGAGAATTGCGCCGGCACTCCGGACTGAGGGTGGATCCCGGCTTCCGGGTGTTCCACATCCACGATAAAGCCGCGCTCCCGAAGAGCTTCGTCGTCGGCGACCTCGTGCGCGTCGAGGACCGGCGCTGCGATGACCCCGGATCGCGAAAGCCGTCCCGCCAGGTCGTCCCGCTCCTCGCCCGCCACCCATGCCCCGATCTCGGCGTCGAGCGCGTCCTCGCTGGCTTTGCGAGCGGCGTTGCCGGCAAACCGGGGATCGGTCAGCCATTCGTCGCGGCCCGAGATGCCGCAAAGAGCGGCCCACTGTGCTTCTGTCTCGGTGGCGAGGGCAACCCACTTTTCGTCAGCCGTGCGGTAGATGCCGTGCGGGGCGAAGGTCATGTGCCGATTTCCGAGGCGACCCCGCACGTTCCCTGTCATGCGCTCTTCAAGCATGGCATCGCCTATGAACGCCAGGCTGGATTCCTGCATCGAAAGATCGACGTACTGGCCCTTGCCCGTTGTCTCCCGGTGCATGAGGGCGCTCACGATCCCGGCGAACCCGTTTAGCCCGGCTGCGGCGTCCGGGTACATCTGCCCGGAGTTGAGCGGAGGACCGCCCTCGTAGCCAAGCAGGGACGACATGCCGGAGATCGGCTCGATGGTTCCCCCGATGCCGGGAACGTCCCGCCAGGGACCGTTGTTCCCGAAGGCGGAGAGGCTGCAGAGGATGATGTCGGGCTTGATCCCGCGTAGCGCGTCGTAGTCGATACCGAGATTTCCGAGCACGCGCGGCGCAAAGTTCTCCGCCACGAAATCCGCGAACGGCACCAGTCGTTTGAAGACCTCGATGCCGTCCGGGTGAGTCAGGTCCAGTGTGATGCACTGCTTGTTCAGATTGACTGAATTGTAGTTTGGGTGGACGTTCCAGGGGTGCTGGATTTCTGAGGCCCCGGACGCGTCCCGGACCGTCTCCGGAATGGGTCTGTCGTACGACCCGCGCCAGGAGTCAGGCCGTCCGTGGAACTCCACCTGGATGATCTCAGCGCCAAGCATCCCGAGGAGCTCTGTCGCGTACGACCCGGCCCACGCCTGTGTCAGTACTATCCCCCGGTAACCAGTGAGCGGGCCGCTCATCGCACAACTCCAGCGGCAAGCAGTCCGTCGATAGCCGATTCTTCAAGACCGGAGAACTCGTGCAGAGCCTCGGCGGTGTGCTCCCCTGTACGTGGTGCACGTCGCACCAGATGCGAAGGCGTTGCACTCATCTTGAACGCCGGACCCGGGAGCTCCGGCCCGCCCCCATCGGGGGAACGGAAAAACTCCCGGGCGCGCAGGTGGACGTTCTCGGCGAGCTCATCTGTTTCCAGCACCGGGCCGGCGATCACTCGCAGCGCTGCCAGCGTGTCGAACAGGTCCATCTTGTTCCAGTCGGCCAGTTTCTCCTGTGCGCGGCCGACGTACTCCTCGGTGTGCGCCTTCCGGTACCAGCTTGTGGCCCACCGGGGATCCTCGGCGAGATCGTCCAGTCCGAGGACGTTCATCGCGTCCCGCCAGAAATGGGGGCGGCTAATGGTCAGTGCAAAGTGACCGTCTTTTACCGGAACGGGCCCGGTGGACATGTCCACCTTTTCTTGCCGGGACTGCGGCTCATCCTGGTACTGGCTGGTCAGCAGCGCCGGGGCGAATGTCGATGTCATCACCTCAAGCTCGGAGATATCGATGAACTGGCCCCGGCCGGTGGGGTGTTTGCGTCGGGCGAGGAGGGCGCTGACGACCGATCCGTAACCCATGGTTCCGGCGCAATAAGATGCCTGAAGCCCGCCTGGTTTGAGAGGTGGACGATCTCTGAGGCCGTTGATGGACGCCCAGCCGGAGAGGGCGGCGGTTGTCAGGTTGTTGCCCGGGTATGACGCGCGTGGACCGGAAGACCCGTGCGGGGTGATCGAGCACACGATAATGCGCGGATTCAACTGGTTGAGCGACCCGAAATCCAGCCCGAGCGGCTTCAACTCACCGGGAAGGCTGGAACAGACGAGAACATCGGCCGATTCAACGGCCGCATGAATCGCCTCAAGCCCGCCGGGCTGCTCAAGGTCCACAACCGCAGAGCGCCTGTTTGCCAGCACGTACTCGGCGACCACGCTGGCGCCGGTGTCATCGAAGGGAGCGAGCCGACGTGTCGGATGACCGTCGGGAGCTTCAAACAGCGCCACGTCAGCGCCGAAATCGGCCAGCATTCGTGCGCACCATGCACCCGATACGGAGGTCGAAAAATCGATCACCCGAATCCCGTTGAGCGCCCCGGATTTCATTGAGCCTTGCCCATCTTGATCATCGGGTAGCGGCTATACCTGCCAGTCCGGGTAAGCATGGCGCGAGATGACCGACATCCCGGCGTCTACCGAGAGCACGTGCCCCGTGACCCAGCGCGCCTCATCGCTCGCCAGGAACAGCGCCGCGTACCCCACGTCCCACGCCGTGCCCTCGATACCGAGCATCGAGGAGTTCTGGCGATGCCTCCGCAAATCGGCGTCCATCCGGTACTCCACCATCGGCGTGAACACGAGGCCGGGCGCAACGCAGTTGACCCGTATTCCCTCGCGCCCGTGGTCGCCCGCCATGGCAATGGTTAGTCCGATCACCGCGGCCTTGGAGGTCGTGTACGCGGCATCGCCGATGGCCTCGATTCCCGCGCCGGATGAGATGTTGATGATCGAACCGCCACCGTCCGCGATCATCCGGGGTATGGCGTGGCGGGAGGTCAGGACCATGCTGCGGACGTTTGTGCTCTGCACCCTGTCCCAATCATCCATGTCGATCTCGGGCACCGTCTTCCGCAGGCTGATCCCGACGTTGTTGTCCAGTACGTCAAGCCGGCCGTAGCGTTCCACTGCGGCGTCCACCATGTCTCGACAGTCGTCCTCGTTCGTCACATCCGCCTGGAATGTGCTGGCGACTCCGCCCTCGGCGTCGATCATGGCGAGCGTCTCTTCTGCGCGCTCAACCTGGGCGTCCACCAGCAGGACGCTCGCGCCTTCACGAGCGAACAGCACGGCGGTCGCCTTGCCGTTGCCGACGCCGGGCCCGCGAGAACCGGCGCCCGTGACGATCGCTACCTTACCTTCAAGGCGTCCGGGTCGTTCGGCCATTGTTCGGTCCCTTCAACGCTGGTGATTGATCTTTGACTGGCTTGGGGGGAGGGCCATGGAGGTTGTCTCAGAAGAGGTCATCCAACGCCGCCGCACGGTGGGACTTCTCCCTCACCTTAGTCCTCTCCCGCTGGGAGAGGAGGATTCTGAGACAGTCTCCCTTGCCTACCGCCCGAGCACCGGTCCTTCTCCTTCCGTGGAAGTATCCGGACACTGTTGTAATCGGCCCCCTCTCCCGGCGGGAGAAGGTTGGGAGCCTGCCCTTCCGAGGAAGGGTGAGGGAGAGGTTCATCAATCTAATGTGTTGTTGTGTGATCTGGACCTTCGAGAGCCTCAGGACACCGCAGGGAACCTACCAGGACACGGGTGGGATTGCGGGGTGTCAGTCAAGTGTGACAAACAGGCTGCGCCGCATCTGCCCTTCTACGGCACGACTGATGTGGCCCCGACCGGTCGTGTCTTCTGCAAGCAGGATCTCGCCGGCGCCGATCAGGCGTTTGGAACCATCCCCGACCTCGATCTCCACTGCGCCGGACAGGTTGATCACGTACTGTCGCCGGGGCGCGGTGTGGAAGTCCAGATCGTAATCGGGGCTGGTCTCACGAAAGATGATGTTCGTTGCGGTCTGCGGCTCCGACAGCGCGCCGGTCGCCGTGGGATTCAGCTCGATATCGACATCCTCGAAATGGGACTCGCCGTCGTCGCCGGTGTAAACCCGTGTCACCTTCATGTGGTCATCCGTCCTTTACATGCCCGTCTCCCAGCGGGAGAGGGCTGGGAGCCTGCCCTTCCACTTGCCGGAAGGGTGAGGGAGAAGATCCGTAGTACGAAATCCTCTCTCATAGACAATCGCTGAATCGGTCTCATCCCGGTTTTACAGCCGCCAGTCGCGTCTTCGTTGCGTCGTCTGCGAAGCGCTCCACTGCCTCTGCGTCGTTAAAGACACCGCCGGTGCAGGTGTCTACTGTTTGCATGGCGAGCAGCGTTGCCGCCTCGACATAGCTGTCCGGCGGGATCATCGCTGCGTGCGGAGTGTCGCCGCCGATCTGGCCGGGGGCGCGTCCGAATCGAATTCCGGGGGTGTCGATCCCGCCGACGGGCTTCAGCGCGTTTACGGCGATACCGTCGTCTTTCATGTCGTTTGCCAGCCCGCGAGTCATGGCCTCGATGGCGAGTTTTGTCGCTCCGTAGTGTGAGTGCCCGCGATCCGCTGAAACCGACGAGATGTTGATGATGTTGCCGCTCTTCTGCTCCACCATCGCCGGCAGCACCGCCCGCGAGCAGTGGAAAGGGCCGTGGACGTTGATCTTGAACTCCAACTCCCAGTGGCGCGGCTGGATGGTGTTGATGAATCCGGGCGGCTGCACGGCCGCGTTATTCATCAGGATGTCGATGCGGCCGTATGCCGAGAGGACGGTGTCGACCATGCCCTGGATCGATTCCACATCGCCGACATTGCAGACGACGGCCAGCGCTTCCCCGCCGTCATCTTCGATCATGCGGACCGTGTCGTGGATAGTTCCCGGCAGGCGCGGGTCACGCTCCTGCTCTGTCCGGGCGGCAACGATCACCCTGGCGCCCTCTTTCGCGTACTGCACGGCGCAGTACTGTCCCAGCCCCCGGCTTGCCCCGGTGACGATTGCGATTTTTCCGTCCAGTCTTCCGGCCATCTTGTTCTCCTCTTCCAGTGCGGTCTTACTCGATGTGACTTGTGGGTAGGCGTGGACGGGCCGTTCCGCCCGTTCTTCGTTATTTCGTAAGAGGCCTGACTTCCGTGGCGAACCGCTCCATGCGATTGAGGGTGCCATCTGGAGTCTGGCCCGTCAGTCCTATGACCAGGTGCCGGACGCCCAGCGCTTCAAACTCACGTATGTCGGACGCGACCTGTTCGGGATTCCCGGTGAAGATCAAGCGTTCCCCGCTCCGTCCGGTCTTTTCTTCGCCGTCGTCATACCAGCCGGCGCTGTAGCCGAAATCGATAGACTCCGGGTCTCTCCCTGCCTCTTCGGCGTGTCGTCGAACGGTGGCCATCGCTTCGGCGAGTAACTCGGGCGTGTCCATCGGGAAGGTCGGATTGCTGCCGATCGGGTACCAGGCGTCTCCGAGCTGTCCGGCGCGCCGCAGCGCTGGCGGGCTTTCTCCGCCGACCCATATCGGTGGATGCGGATCCTGGACCGGCTTCGGGTAGAAGCTCACGTCGGAGACCTGTGCGTATGCCCCGTTGTATTCGGGCGAATCGCTCGTCCACATCTCCTTGAAGGCACGAATGTAGTCGTTGGCGACCGAGCCGCGGTGCTCGTACGGCGCTGTGCCGAGCGCCTCGAACTCTTCTCGCATCCAACCAGCGCCGACGCCGACGAGCAGCCGGCCTCCCGACAGCACGTCCAGCGAGGCCAGTATCTTTGCCGCCAGCACGGGCGGACGGTGCGGCAGCACCATTACGGAGGTCAGGACGCGAATGCTGGAGGTGTGGGCTGCGAGGAACATCGCCACCGTCAACTGCTCAAGGCACTCGCCGGCATCGCCCCCGGAGAACGCGCCGTCCTCGCTGTACGGGTAGATCGAACCCACGGCTTTCGGGATGATGACGTGATCGGAGACCGTCACGATGTCTAATCCCAGCTCTTCGCCGTGTTTGACCTGGCGTTCCAGGAACTCCGGCGCGGCGGCCGGGCCGCGCATGGCGACTCCGAATCCAAACTCCATAACTAGGCTCCCGGACGCTTCTGTTCACTGGACGATCGGTGATCGCACTGCGGCGAGCGCCGGAAGCATACCCCGGTCAGCCCGAACCGGGGGATTCTGCGAGGCCCAGATACGAGATCAGGAGTGGGGAGCCAGCTGTTCTGAAGCAGCGCCCGATACGATCAATGCGTCGATTTCGGCATCGGAACGTCCGAGATCGCGCAGAATCAGGCGCGTGTTACCTCCGGCCAATGGTGGACCGAAGGTCGGGCCGCGTCCCGCGTTCGAGAACGTTATCGGCGTGTTGATGGCGCGCAGCGAGCCGTCGAGGGGATCGTCCGTCTCCACGATCATTCCACGCTCGGTAAAGTAGGGATGCTTCACGGCGTCCGGCATCGACCGCGATACGCCGTACGGCGCGCCCGCGCTCTCGAGCCCCGCTGCGGCTTCTGCCGCGGTGAGTTCGCCCACCCACGAACCAACCAGCGCGTTCGCCTCTTCCACTATCTCGGGCATTGGAGTTTCGGGATGCCCGAGCCCCCCGGCGATCCGTCCCCAGTTGTGATCGCTCCCTATGTTTATCATCAGGTGACCGTCTTTCGCCGCGTGAACTGGATGCCGAAACGGCTCCCAGTCGTCAACGCCGCCGCCGTTCAGTGGCGCGGCGGCGATCTCGTTCAACAGCGAAAGCTGGGCGTCCATAAGCGAGACATCGACACGCTGACCTAGCCCGGTTGACTCACGGTCGTACAGCGCCGCGAGAATCCCGGAGAAGCATGAGAGTCCCGCCGCCATATCGGCGATGGTGACCCCCGGTGCGAACGGCTGCCCGGCCCAAGACGCCTGTTGTTGCACCCATAACCACCCGGCTTCGGCGTGCGCCGTGGCTCCGTAAGCCCGGCGGTGGGCGTATGAGCCTGACTGGCCGAATCCCGATATGGAGGCGAATATCAGTTGCGGGTGATTGGCCTTCAGGTCATCAAATCCGAGGCCGAGCCGGTCCATCACGCCGGGCGAGAAGTTCTCTACCAGCACATCGGCACGTCCGACAAGCTCACGGGCAATCTGGCTGCCCTCGGGGTGCTTCAGATCCAGCGTTATCGAGCGTTTGCCCATGTTGTTGCCGGCGCTCCCGGAGGTTCGCGTCGGCCCATCGCTTTCCGGGATGGCGTCGATCTTGATGACATTCGCCCCCATGTCGGCCAGCATCCGGGTGCAATACGGCCCGGCGATAACGCGTGTGAAGTCGAGGACGGTGACATCTTCAAGAATTCGCCGGTCGCTCATGGATAGCCTTTCGACGCCAATGGCGTGATTGTTTTGGGAGCCCCGATGGCCGTTGTTGTCCGGGATTGTCCGCCGGTACCGCAGGCGGAGTATCGGGCAACCGGAGCGCGCCTGTCATCTGAAAATGGGCCATCGCCAACACTTACAGACGGGTTCTCGCGCGTGCAAAATGGTTGATCCTTGAAGCTGAATCACAAAGGCATCTGATGCCCGAGTCGAAATTATCTGATAACCGGCGCGCCGGCGGCGTACTTGCGCTGGCCGGCGGAGTTGGCGGGGCGAAGCTGGCTGTAGGACTGGCCGAGATCCTTGAGCCGGACGCTTTGACCGTGGTCGTGAACACCGGGGACGACGAGACCTTCTATGGCCTTCACGTTTCGCCGGATATCGATACGGTCACGTACTCCATGGCCGGGCTCGCAAACCCGGAAACGGGCTGGGGCTTTGCTGGCGATACTTTCAACGCGCTTGAGACCCTGAAAACGCTTGGCGCAGATGCCTGGTTTGGTCTCGGAGATCACGATCTTGCGCTGCACCTGCGCCGCAGCGAGTTGCTGCGCTCTGGCATGACCCTGTCTGAGGTGACGCTCGATCTGGCGGACAAGATGGGCGTACAGCACCCGATAGTGCCCATGAGCGACCAGCCGGTCAGAACGATAATCGAATCGGGCGACGGTGAGATGTCGTTCCAGGAGTATTTCGTGCATCGCCGATCGGAGCCTGAAGTGACCGGCCTACGGTTTGATGGCGCTGACTCAGCATCTCCGTCGCCCGCGTTCAAAGCGGCGTTGGGGAGTGCCGACGCTATCGTGTTTTGCCCGTCCAACCCATTTCTCAGCGTTGATCCGATACTTGCGGTGCCCGGGGTCCGGCGGCTTGTTGCTGCCGCTCTTGTACCCGTCGTTGTCGTAAGCCCGATAATTGGCGGGCGGGCGGTGAAAGGTCCGGCGGCGCGGATCTTTGAGACACTCGCGCATAAGCCGCCGAGCGCGCTGGCCGTGGCAGAGCACTATTCGGGAATTGCGACGCATTTCGTCATGGATAACGAGGACGAATCAAGCCGGCAGGCGGTCGAAGCGCTTGGATATCAAGTCCTGGTGACCGAGACACTCATGACAACTAACAAGCACAAGATCGATCTCGCTGCCGCCGTGTGCGACATGGCCGGGGTGTCGGTCTGAGCTCGAACGTGAGTCATCGCCGGATCCGGGCGGTCGTGCCGATGAAGCCGATCGCCGAGGGCAAGACACGTCTTACTCCCGCGCTCACAGACGATCATAGATCGTTGTTATCTCTCGGAATGCTCCTCCGCGTGATCGGATCGGCGGTGGCCACTCCCGAGCTCGGGGACGTGATCGTGTATGGCGGCGATGACGCTGTTCGGCGCGCATGTAGCCGGATGGGCGCGGGTTGGCGCCCGGACCCCGGTGTTGGACTGAACGGCTGCCTGGGCGCCGCGTTTTCGGACGCCCATGAGGAGGGCATCGATCAGGCCCTGTTTCTCCCGGCGGACTTGCCCCTTGTCACGACAGCGATGATTTCCGAGTTCATACGGGCCGGCGCGGGCGCTCAGGTGGCGATCGCCCCGGACCGGGCCAGCGATGGCACCAATGCGCTGTTGGTGGATCTGGCGGTCGACTTCCCGACGCTACTCGGTGAGGCCAGTTTCAACCGTCACACCGGGCAAGCGGATCGACTCGGCGCCGTCCACATCGTTCATCGATCTAGCGGACTCGGATTGGACATTGATACGGCGTCAGATCTGAAACGGCTCGTGGAGGAAACCCCGCATCTCTGGGATGACCTGCGACGCGAGATACGAGAGGCCGGGCTGGAATCGGCCCTGCCGACAGGACCGGTAAAAGAGCGCGCGGAATGACGGCTTCAGGACCGATGCTCGGGATCGTTCTGCCTACTCGCGGCGTCGTTCTCGCGGGTGGCGATTCCCCGGACGCCGGGCTGATAGTTCGGATGGCGCGGCTCGCAGAGGATGCGGGCGTCGATTCTGTCTGGGTAGGGGACAGCCTTGTTGCCAAGCCACGTCTCGAACCGCTGGCAGCCCTCGCCGCCGCGGCAGCATCGACTTCACGAGTGCGGCTCGGGACATCTGTGCTCCTGGCCGCGCTGCGACATCCCGTGCTCCTCGCACAAACCGCCGCGACCGTGGACCAGCTCTCCGATGGCCGGCTAACCCTTGCGATGGGAGTGGGCGGCGCTTTCACCGAATCGCAACAGAACGAGTGGGCGACGGCCGGCGTGGAGAAACGGACCCGGGCGGGCAGGGTGGAAGAGATGGTCGAGATAATGCGCGGCCTGTGGTCCGGGGAACCGGTCACGTTTCACGGGAAGCATTTCGATCTCGACGAAGTAAGTCTCGGGTATCGGCCTCACCAGCGCCCGGGAGTGCCGATCCTCCTTGCCACTCATTCCGGTGAGGGGCGGTCGCGCCAGCCGGCGCGTGCGGCTCGACTTTCCGACGGGATCATTTCTATCTCGGACAGCCCGGAAGAGTTTGCCGCGGTAAGGGCCAGGGTTGCCGAAGAGGCGGTCGCTATCGGCAGGTCACCGGACCGGTTGAAGTCGGTGTACTACATGACCGTCAACCTGGACCCGGACGCGGCCCACGGTCACGAAGAGGGTGTGCGCTGGGTGACGGATTACTACGGCCTGAACTTCTGGGGCGATCGGTGGGGGCCGTACGGCGATACCGAAGGAGTAATCGAGCGGATACGTGAGTTCAGCGCAGCCGGAGCGGATGAAGTGATCGTTCGATTTGCCTCTTACGATCAGCCGCGCCAGATGGAACTGTTTGCGGAACGCGTGCTGCCGGCGTTCCGTTAAACGGGGACTGCGCCGGTAGACCGTCCTGGCGACGGTGAGGTGGATGGCCTGATCTCACGCTCCACGGGACGCGATTTCGTCGTGGTGCCTGTCATGCGCGCAATCGCCGCACAGGACACCGGTAAGTGACGGATCTACCTGGCTCGGACATTCGCATGCGTCACAGCGACACCATGGCCAGTGGTCAACACTCGTGGCTGCATCGGTTGCTGACTTGAGCTCGCATGTAACGGCGTGCGGGGCATTCGGGCCGGGTGCGCCACACGCCGGACAACTGGTCCGGCCATCCCTGGCGAGACCGGCCCACTCAAGCTGTTTAGCTACCGCCAGCAATCGGGAAAATACTTCGTTCTGCCCGTTTTCTAGCTTCGGATCCTCGGTCACGCGCTGCCTCTATGGGATCGTGCGTTCAGGTAATCGCCCGGCGCAGGGGATCGTGGTGGAGACCGATTGTAGTCGAGACCTGAACGGACCGCGGTAGGGGCCGGGAAGATCAGGTCGGGTTTACCCCATCCCGCTACATCCCGCTCCGCGCGCGAATCTGCCACTCTTCGACTGCGGCGTTTGCGATCTCGCCAGACATGCCAGAGCCGTCTGATCCGCCTCCAGATTCGCCGTCTTCCGCCCCTTCTTCCCACTCGCGACCGCCCTCGGAAGATCCAGCTGCGCCGTTCGCCTGACCGGGTTCGGGACCCTTCATGTCCGGGTCGATCCAGTTTCCCCCGCCGAGTCCGGCCACGATGGCCTGCATGAGTCTTTCACCGTTGTCGGCCTTGCGCCGGAGGACCACCGACCAGCCGGGTTCGATAGCTGCCGAAGCGATCATCGGGCCCTGTGGATAGCCGTCCGGGGCGACGACGATGACGTGTGCCTCCGGGCAGGCTTCTGTCACAGATCGCGCCAGGGGCAACCCGGTCGGATTCCAGATTGGATCAACGTCCACTATCGTGATATCCGGTTTCATCCGGAAAACCGTTCCCTGGGCGTAGTTACGTGCAGACAGGGGCTTGGCGATCCATATGTCGGTTCGTTCAGCGAGTCGTGATGCGATGAATTTGTGCAGAGTCGGAGAGCCGGCCACGAACACCGCTGTTCGACCGTCGTGAGGACGGAGGGCCCGGCGTATCGGCTTCTGGGCCGGACCGCGTCCGGGCATTCGCTGCTGTGGACCGCCGCGACCGGGCATTCGCTGTTGCGGACCGCCGCGACCGGCCATTCGCTGCTGAGGACCGCCGCGACCGGGCATGCGCTGTTGAGGGCCGCCGCGACCGGGTTGCCGCCCGCCAGCGGGTTGTCCAGCGGGTCCGTTTCCCGTTCTGCGCACCGGCCTCTGCATTCATTCCTCCGAATACGATGTGTGGACGAGTAACTGGCGTCCGGGGAGACATCCGTTACGTGACGACGTTGTCAGCATCACATTTCGCGTCATACGCGTCGCCCGTGTACGGCACACTTCGAATGGTGGCAAATACGCGTGCATCAACCATTAGCAGAACCACGTGAAGAGGGGGTAGATTTCCTCGGATGACCCGTGATGGCCCGGGGATGATGGATCGCAGTCAACGGTTTGCCCCGGACCGTGACTCGCGATGGACGCGAGGCTTGACTGACGAATCGTCAAGGCTTGTGCGACGAGGGCTGCTCAAGATGTATCCTGCGTTTTTCGACGAACGGGAGGGATCACTGATCTGGAGCAAGACATCCGGCAGCCGGGGACGTAGATCCATCGTTATCCGCGGCCGGGACCACGCGTTTAGCAGGGATAACGGAAGAGCAGCCGCGGCCTGATGGCGATGAGCACAGGCCGGGGAGTCACTTCATGCGCGCGGTGTGGACGTGATCTGCGCGGCAACGCTTATGAATTACTGTTGCGCACTGCGCGCGCTCCGCACTGCCGCCGTTGCGCGGTGCGGTTTCGACCGATGTTGAGGCGTTCGCTGGTCGTCTGCCTGATAGTCGGGACGATTTTGACGGTCATCAACCAGGGCAACTTCATCCTGTCGGGAGAGTTTCAACCGGCGATGGCCTGGAAGATCCCGATGACTTACGCCGTGCCGTTCGTCGTGGCGTCGATCGGAAGTTTGCTGAACGCTCGATCGGAGATCCTGACGGGCTCGCCGAAATAACAGGGGCGGGGCTTGCTCTCCCCGTTTCGACACTATCCACACCATTCCACGTGACCGTTGAGGGCCTCAACGACGAAGGCGTGTCCACAACCACGCGGCCGTGCACTGAGGCTCGCCAACCGTGTCCTGATCCTTCCGGGGATGGAGAAGGACCGGAACGGCTGGGCGTCTGACGGTCGCGTTACCGGTGGACACAAGACCGGGGCAAGCGCCCGGTCATGGCTAGTCGGCCGTCGCCTCGGCGGGTACGTCTACGTAGTGGGGCATCACTTCTTCCACGAACAGCTTGATGGAACGCATCGCCTGTTCTGACGTGATGCTGCCCCACTGGAACGAAAACACGTAGTAATTGGCCCCGCTCTCGACATACTCGTCCAGATACTCGTCCAGGTACTCGCGCATGGATGCAGGAGAGCCCGCCATCGCGACCCCGCCGAGCCTGCCCGGATGCTGGACGGTGTGATTGGCGTCAAACTTCTGGATCTCGGCATCGATGTCGCGACGCAGTTCGCGCGGCGGGGCGTTATCCGGGCGGTTGCCGACGAATCCGTACTGACCGTCCCTGGCCGTCTTGAAGCGATCAAGCCCTCGCCGTTCGGCCTCGATACGCCTCGGCGCCGCAAGGTTGTAGCGATACTGCTCCCAGGCTGGTTGTGCGATGGCGATCGCTTCCTCGTCTGTGTCGGCCAGCACCATGTGAACGGTCAGGCCAACCTTGGGCTCTTTCCCGTGCACCGTGAGCGTCCCTTTGCCCTGGTGCTCCTCCCACTTCTCGCGATACCGCTTCACCTCCGGGCCGATGCTGTCGAGCGATCCGACGATGATGGTGTCCATGCCGTTTATGGCGGCGGTTTCCACGTTCCGCATGTACCACATGGGCGGGTACGGCTTTTGCATGGGGTGCATGAACATGGGCAGCTCGTCGAAGTCGTAGACATCGCCGTGGAAGGTCAGGAAGTCGTTCGAAAGGCCCAGCTGGACCACCTCGAGAGTTTCCAGGTAGCGCTGGTAGTTGGACTCGGTGGTGGCCTCCTGTCCCCAGAAAAACGCCTCCATCTCGCCGCCCCGTCCGACTCCGATCTCCATGCGTCCGTTGGACAGCGTGTCCACCATGCTGATCTCCTCGATCAGCCTGATCGGGTGGTGAAGAGGGAGCACGTAAACGCAGGGCGACAGGTGGATGTTTGTCGTGCGCTGGGAGGCCGCCGCGAGGAACACGTTCTGTGATGGGGCCAGGCTGTGGATGGCCGGCGTGTGGTGTTCGGCGAGGTGGTAGCAATAGAAGCCGGAACGGTCCAGGTATTCAAGCTGATCCAGGCGTTTACCGTACGTCTCTGAAAGAGACTCGCCCTCTTCTGGTTCGATGTGATCAAAGACGCCGAATTGGAGACCCATCCGTTAATCAGTTCCTTCCAAGCGGTTAAAGAGCTTCAGCCGCCGGGGATTCTAGACCGGATCTGACGCCGGAGCGAATCCGCGGCCGCCCCGGATCTGATGGCGGCCGCCGGGGCGTATCGCTGGATGAACAGGGCCATCGCGTCGGCGATCGGACCGCTGTACATGTCTTCTCTGTCGAAGACGTGGTCCTGGCCGGAGTACAACTGCAAGTCCACCGGCACTCCGGCGGCTTCAAGCGCGTCGTACATCCGGACCGTGCGCCGGTAGTCCACGCGAACGTCGCCGGTTCCGTGCACGAGCAAGGTCGGCGGGTATTCGGGATGGACGTGCGAAATCGGGCTGGCGGCCAGCAGGGCTTCTTCAGTCACCCCGCCCGGGAACAGTTCGGACAGATCGTTCTTCTCCGCGGTGACCACCATGTCGCAGACCGGGTAGATGCCGATCGCCGCAACCACCGCACTGCTCACGTTCTCGAAACAGGGAGGTTCAAGATCTGCCGAGTCCGGCGTTCCCGCTGCCAGCAGCGCCAGATGACCTCCCGCGGAACTTCCCCCGGCGCTGATCCGGCCGGGGTCGACCCCGAACCGGTCCGCAGAGGAGCGAATCCACCTGATGATGGTCTTGACGTCGTGTATTGGCGCGGGCCACGGGGCCTCTGACATCACGCGGTACTCGCCGGCAATGCACACGACGCCGCGCTCCGCCATCTTGATCCCGTAGCGGTCCTTCATATCGGCGCGGTTCTTTGTCCGCCATGACCCACCCGGCAAGAAAAGGAGGGCGGGTGATGGACCGTCGGTTACCGCCGGACGAAACACGTCCACAAGAAGACCGGATTCGCCGGCCCGGACATTTTGTTCGATCAGTACGTCGGCCAATCGAGAGTCCTCCCACAGAGTTGCCGGAGGCCGCGGCGCGTCGTCGAGCGCGCCGTGGCCGAGGGTGTCTAGTCAGTCAATGCTGCCAGGGCCGAGCTCTGTCCGGAGAGTCGCTTGTCCCGGTCATCCGCAAAGCGTTTGACGCCTGCGAAGATCGATTCCGGATCCAGGTTCGCTTCTGCGATCACATCCACCTCGGTGCCACCGGTCAGCCACTCGTCGTGGTGATCTGAGAACAGCGAGTACTCGTCCGTCATCGGGCCCAGGTTCCTTACGGGCCAGACGCGTCGCGTCCCGGTGCTGACCACCATCGTGTCGTATCGAGCCTCGGCCGGAAGCACCGAGTTCCGGTACGACTCCGGCTGGCGCTCGAACAGTTCCTCGCTGATCGACGCGATCACTTTCACGTTCACCCCCGCCTCTTCGAGCCGGGAAAGGACGGAAACCAGGTTGACCGTGGATGACGAACCCTGGACAAGCACGTATCCGCCCTTCGGCTTCGACGGATCGAAGTCCCGGATCACGTACAGGCCTCTGGCCGCCGCGTTGATGTCGGAGTCCGCAAAGGTTGATCGGTCCGCCACCTCGAAGTCCGGTCGAGCGACCTCCAGGACGATGATGCCCACCTTTGGATCGTTCGCTGCGATCTCCGCCGCGGCGAAGTAGCCCGGCGACACGTCGTTGTAGTCCCAGAAGCTGAGCCGGATCACCTGGCCCCGCGGGAACAGATCCCACACCTGCGGCGAGAAGATTCCGAAGTGCGTCCGGGCGTCCGCGGCTGTCTCCGGGCCGGAGTGACCGGCCAGGATGTTCAGGACACCAACGCGGAACGGGCTGTCCTGGTTCTGCTGGCTCCAGACTCGCGCCGGGAGGTACATGAGCGGGGTGAACGCGCCGTAGGTGCCGCTGATGGCCCACATGCCGGCGTGCTTGTCCGGGTCGAGCGACGCGGACTGGCTGATCACCCCGATGGCGGTGGAGGCGTTGCCGGCTTCCTGGATGGCGGCCTTGAGCCGTGATCCGGCGGGGTTGGTGACCGGGTCGAAGTGGCCCCAGATCGATCCGCCTTCCACGTTGATCGATTCGGCCAGGTCGGCCGCGGCGATGATGAACTTGTTTTCAGTCACGTAGTTCATCCACTTGATGATCTCGGAGATGGCCCGACGGGTGCCGCGGACGTTGCCGGGCTCCTCGTAGAGCTTGATGGCGACCTCTTTCTTCTCGCCGGAGAAGGGGTTGGTCGCCGTGACTGTCTGGGGTTCTCGCGGCAGGCGTGCCACTGTCAGACGTTCGTCCTTGAAAGCGTCGATCTTGTTGTCGATCTTCAAAGGCATGTCGTCGTCTACGGTATCCCCGATCTCGACGATGCGCTCGGCTAGCCAGTCGCCGAGGCCGTCCTGCTGCAGCACCGACATAGCGACGTCCATGTTGGTCTTGAGCTGGATCAGCCGCTCGCGTTCGTCGCCGACCGCTCCGTCGCGGATGCCCTCGAACTCGACACCGTACTTCTGCTCGAAGGTCGATGCGAGCGCCTGGAAGTAGTCGCCGTTCATCGGGAAGCCCCACGGGTGGCTGGCGTGATCGACAACCTGGTCCGCGCCCCCGACGACGCCGTTTTCGGCGGTTGGCCACCAACCCTTCTTTGTCGGGCCTACAAGGATCATCGGGCGGTCGTCCGCCGGGTCCCAGTCTTCCATCGTCTTGAGAGCGCCGACGACCTGGTTGTACTCGTTGGCGTTCTCCACGGACAGGACGTTCCAGCCGTACGACGACCACTGGTCCTCGATCCGGTAGGAATCGTAGGTGGACTTGATAACGCTGCCGACAAGCTCGTCGTCGATGCCGGCGTTGTTGTAGGACAACAACAGCCGGAGCCGCTTGCCGACCTGCTGTGCGACGGCCTGCGTCTTGAGCTCCTGTGAGTGTCCTGAAGTCAGGGCGAACTCGCCCTCGATCGCCATGATCTTGAGTGAGTCCGGCGCGCCAACCATGTCCCAGAAGGCGGCCTTCCCGGCCATGCTTGCGACGCCAACGCCGGAGGGTCCGCCGTTTACGTCGTTCGTGAGGTCGGTCGTCTCCGAGTGGCCGGAGAGCGCGCGGATACCGCGGATGCCGGCCTGTTCCATCAGCGGATGGTCTTCCAGGTTGTAGTCACGAAGAAGGGTGCTGAGGGCGCCCGCGCCGCGGCGGAAGCCAAGCGCGTCGATCGGCAACATCGCGATGTTGGGGTCGGCGTGGTAGCGACTATCGCCGGTTGCAGCGTGCTTGCGGGCCAGTGCCTCGCCCTGGATCATCCACATCGCGTAGGTCACCGGGGCGTTGTGACCGCCGGCCAGCATGAAACGGTCGGCGAACGGGTGCTTGGGCCGGCGGTAGTCGTAACGAAGCCCGCCGAGTTCCGGGCCGATGAGGTGGGAAGCCACGGTGAGCGGTGTGTACGCGAGCGGACCGCCAAAGTGGCCCGTCTGTGCGTAGTTGCACATGATGGTCAGCGTCATCGCCGTCAGGAACCCGATGTCCTCAAGGCGCTGGCGATCGAAATCGGGAAGGTCGATGACATTTTCCGTAGCGGAACGTGAAAGCGCCATTGTGTTTACCGTAGCGCTTGAATGGCCGTTCGTCCCTGGCATTCGTTCTCTCCCGGTGTTGCTGGGTGTTTTTGAGTAGCCGATCTGAGCTACGGCAGGTTGATCTGCCGCCGAGTAAGCGGGGAAAGCCGACGCGGTAAATTCGGATCGGTCCACATCTCGCGATGTTGGAAACGACCCGAACCTGTGCGGGGCCACCATAGGGTGGACGTTAATGGCGCGCGAGGCAAGTACCTGCGGACGTTTTCGGACAGCTGATCGACCGGAATGAACAGCGGGCGGGTGTACGATGCCCCGGCTAATCAGTGAAGTTCCGGGGGGTTGCCGGAAACTTCGGCATTCCGGCGTCCGACAATTCCAACGGGGAGAACATGGCAACGAGCGCGACGATAGGAAACCTGCGGATCACCACACTTGTAGATCTGACGCCACCCCCGCGTGACGTCTCGATGATCTATCCAGATGTGCCGGCAAACGACTGGGGCCCGTACCAGGACTTCGCACTAGAAAGCGGGATGTGGCAGACACAGTTTTGCGGTTTCCTTGTGCGGCCGATGAATGGCGACGGCCCGATAGTCCTGGTGGACACGGGGATGGGTCCCGGGCCGCATGATCCCGGTGATGTGCCGGGACAGCTACTCGAAGAACTCGCCGGCGGCGGCGTGGAGCCGGGCGATATCTCCGCCGTGGTCACGACGCACCCGCACGGCGACCACGTCGGATGGAACGTTTCGTATGATGGCGACACGCCGCGAGCTACGTTCCCGAATGCCCGCTACATGATTGCCCGCGCTGACTGGGATCACTGGACCAGTGACGACGTGGCGCCGAACGTCCCCGCCATCGGCAGATCAGTGCAACCGCTGGAAGGACTGGGTGTCCTGCACCTGGTCGATGGGGAAGAAGATGTCGCGCCGGGCGTGAAGACGCGTCCGGCCAACGGCCATACCCCGGGACATCAGGTTGTGATGATCGAGTCCGGCGGCGAAACCGGGGTGATAATCGGAGACCTGTTCCACAACGTCGCCCAGGTCACGGAGACGGAGTGGTGCCCGATGTTTGACTGGAACCAGGACATGGCGCGTGCAGCGCGACGGGAAATACTCGGGGCGGCCGCCAGCGGCGGCTGGACGGTGTTCGCCGGGCATTTGCGGGTTGGCAGCAACATCGGAAAAGTGAGCGGTTCCGGCGACAGGTTCACGTGGCAATCGATATAACAGTTAAACGGACATCACGAATGACCGGCGGTTGCTCAGCTTGACTCGCAAACCTATCAAGCTGCTCCACACATCTGACCTGCACCTCGGAAGCGACATATACCCGGCTGATGCACTGCTCGGCTTTGAGCAGGTACTGGAACTCGCCGCCGACCACTCAGTTGATGGCGTAATCGTGGCCGGGGACCTGTTCGACAATCGATCGGTGGCGCCAGAACTTGTCTTTGACGTGTTCCGGAAGTTTGGCGAACTCCGCCGGCCGGTGGTGGTGCTGCCCGGCAATCACGACACGGCGTTGATGAACGGCTCGTTCGATCCGTCGAGCCTGCCGGACGGAGTGCATCTCATGCTGGAACGCGGGGGTGAGACCGTGGATATCGATCCCATAGATTTATCGATCTGGGGCGAACCGGTATACGACCACAGTCCGGAGTTTCGGCCGATGGGCGCCATCAAACCCCGGCCATCCGATAACTGGTACATCGGGATCGCACACGGACTGGTGACCGACAACGATCCGTACGGCGAATACAGCTCCAAGATCACATCTGAAGAACTCGCAGATGCGGATTGCGATTACGTGGCGCTCGGCCACGTTCACGTTTTCCGTGATGTCACAAGCGGTAGAGGCGCTCCCGCCTATTACAGTGGAGCGCCGTCCGGCGGAAAGTCGCCCACACTGGCGATAGTGTCCCTGGATCCGGTGGCCGGTGTCTCTGTCGAGGCGGTCCGACTCGAGCGTTAGCGTTCGCTGGACACGGTAACCGGGGGAGCGCGCTATGCCCTCGATGCCGGCGAACGGCGATGGACTCACCGGCGCTCTTCATTCACGGCGGATTCGGGGTTCGGGAAGCCGCGTCAACCGCGGATATAACCTGAGACCGGCAATTCGCTGTGACCAGAAAACCGGAACGCTGTCAGCGACCTGGCGTTCTATCGGATACATTTTGTCTCATGTGTAACCACCCGGGCGCCTGTACGTGAAGGGGGACAGGACCTATGCGCCTGACTCTCTTTGAGCCTTTCCGATACGCCCGCCTGGCGCTCCGGCGTTCCTCGGCGGACGCCACGCTGCTCGCCGGCGTCGCCGCTGCGGCGCTTGTCGCCACTACCGTCATAGGCGGCGCTCCCAGCTATCTCGCAAGCCTGGACAGCGTGGCCGTCCGATCGACGATCGACAATTCATCGCTTCTCGGCCGAAACGTCATCATCGTTAACGACGGCGGTGTCCAGGTACGGATGCCGGTCCTCGACGAATACACGGCCAGAGTCGAGACGGCCCTGGAAACGCAGCTCGGGGACATCTCCGGCCCCATGCGTCAGGTGATCCTTCCGCCGCACCACGTCCGGGTCGTCGATCCGGAAGCGCCTCCACTCTCCGTTCAAGACTTCACGGCGATCCGGTTCGAGTACGTCGAGGGATCAGAGAACCACATCACCTTCGTAGAAGGCGCCGCGCCTTCAGCGCTGCCTGACCCGGACCCGGATGATCCGATTTTTGAAGTCGGGTTATGGGTCGATCACGTTCTTGTGGAGATGGACAGGGTGGCCGTGGGGGAGGTTTTCACCGCCCGGACCCTGGAGGGGCCCGGAGATTTGTTGAAGTTCAGACTGAGCGGGCTGTTCCAGGTCCATGACGCGGACGGCGAGTTCTGGATGAACCGGACCCGGGCGCTCATACGGCCCGATCCACTGGAGGGATTCTTCGGGCCGGTACCCGGGTTTTTCGTAAACAGGGAAGGCCTTGAACGGATCGTCGGCGCCGGGCCGTTTGGCCGGTTTACCGCCTCCTGGATTCTTCCGGTTGACGCGGCGGAAATCCGTGACCTGGAGGCCGGGGAGATCACGGAAAGGGTTGACGGCCTTTATGGATTGATGCAATCCAGCGCACCCGGTTCCTCCGTGGTAACGGGTCTCAGGATTTCGTTCGACAACCTGGCACGGCGGCTGGCGTTTTCACGAATACCGATGGCCTTGATGGCGACACTCCTCCTGGCGTTCGTCGGGTATTACCTGTACATGACATCCCGTTCTCTTGCGGAGCGGCGCCGCCATGAGATGGGTGTGTTGCAGAGCAGAGGCGCCAGCCTCGCCCAGGTCGGGCGGTTGTACGGCACCGAGGCTTTCGTTGTGATAGGCCTGCCCGTCATCGCCGGACCCTTGCTCGGCCTGCTCCTGATCTCACAGGCGGGAAGACTTCCGCTTTACGGCGACGTGACGGGCGGCGGACCGTTGCCGGTGGGCCTGGGGTGGACCAACTACGCGTTTTCGTTCTCCGCCGGATTGACCGCTTTGATCGTCGTGGTCGGCCCGGCGCTCGCTTTCGGACACGGAAGCGTTGTGGCAGGCAAGCGCGACAACGGCCGGCCGGATGATTCCCCTTTCATCCACCGCTACTTCCTGGATTTTGCGTTGCTGGCGGGGGCTGGATACCTGGCGTGGGAACTGAACCTTCGAGGTGGAGTGCCGGTCGTCGTTTCAAAGTCCGGCGAGATCGAAACGGACGACGCCATTCTGTTCTTGCCCGCGTTGTTGCTTTTCTCGATTTCGCTGGTGTTCCTGCGACTGTTTCCCGTGGGCATGGGACTGCTGGCGCGTATCGCGCTTCCGGTGATCCCGGCCTGGGGTGCTATCGCCCTGTGGCGGTTGAGCCGGTCCCCGTACAACTACTCTGCCATCGTCGTATTCCTGATGCTTGCCGCGGGTCTGGTTGCTGTTGCTGGCACGCTGTCGTCCACGCTACGGCAGAGTACGGAAGACCGGGCTGAATATTCCGTGGGCGCGGATGTCCGGTTGCGGTTGACCGGTGGGGGGCAGTCAGAAAATCTGACGGTCGCAGAGTTCATTGAACCCGTGCGTGAAATGGACGGCGTCAGGGATGCATCGGCGATTCTCAGGGCGCGGGGGGAGATCGCGACGGGCATCGAAAACACAGAGTTCGAGGTGCTTGGCGTTCAACCGGACCCATTTGGCCGGGTGGCGACGTTCCGGCCTGACTTCTCGAGCTTGAGTCTGCCGGACTTGATGGATCTGATCAAAGTATCCGGCAGGGTGGAGCCCATACTCCTGCCCCCTGGGGCGGACGAGATCGGTGTCTGGGTGAGCACGGAACAAGACGTGTCGGACCTTTTCATGTGGGCCCGTCTCCGTACTGGAGACGGCATCCCGATGACGCTGACGCTCGGAGCCGTTGAGGCAGGTCCGTGGCGATTTCAATCCGCGTCACTTGCCGGACTCGAGTCGCCCGTGGAGTTACTGGGGCTGCTGTTATTTGAAGGGACCGCCGGCGACACCGGGTCGCCAGCGGTCGTTCTGATTGACGACGTTTCGGCGGTCTCGGTTTCCGATGATGGAGCCCGATCTGAGACGGTGATCGCCCCGTTTGATGACCGGGGCGCGTGGCGCGCGCTTCCGACGAACCGGGGCGCCGATTCCTCGGTGGGCCTCTTGAGGGAGGAGCGCGGGGTCGTCGCACGGTTGGAATTGGGCCGGGGCACGAATAGCGGTGTGAGGGGAATCTACCGCCCGGACCTGGACGGACCGATGCCGGTGATCGTGAGCGATCGGCTCACGGAGAGCGGCGGTGTACAGATCGGAACCCCGTTTATCGCGTCGATCAGGGGGAGTTTGATCGAGGTACTTCCGGTCGCCACGTCTACCCTGTTTCCAACCATGGACCCGAAATCTTCATCCGGGTTCCTGGTGATCGATGTGGAGGCGATCGCCAGGTATTCAGAGGTCACCGGCGGCGGCGCAGCCAACGACGTCGACGAACTGTTGATAGGACTTCGGGAGGGCGGGGAAAGTGAAACGATCACGAAGCTGAACGACGTTCTCCCCGGCCTGGTCTCGATCGACGACCGACGTACCGCCATTAATGACTCACTGGTGGACCCGCTGGCGGTGGCTGGTTGGCGCGGCGTCGGACTGCTGGGCGGGGCCATAGCGTTGTTCGTCGTCCTGGCCGGGTATCTGACCTATCTGAACGCCTACTCTTCCCGAATGCGGCTCCAGGAGGCGCTGCTGCGTTCGATCGGCGTCTCCACGTCAGAGTTCACCCGGATCCTCGTGGTCGAACACCTCCTGATCGGCGTCGTGGGGGTGGTCCTGGGGACGATTTCCGGATTGGCGATGAGTCGGATCGCTGTTTCGGCATCGGTCCGGACGGCCGACGGCAACGAGGTGTTGCCGCCGTTCGACGTGCTCACAGAGTGGTTGCCGGTCAGTGTCTTTTTCCTGGCGCTAGCCGTTACGGCTCTGATCGCCGTAACGGGTATGGTCCTGTCATTCCGGCGGGAACAACCGCATGAAGCGACGCGGCTGGAGGCCTGATGAAGCTCTCCCTGCCACTGGTCGTAAGGTTGAGTCTCGGGCACTGGAGGATGTTCGGGTCCGTGGGAATCGGGGTCTTACTGGCCACGATGATCATGGCCGCAGGCGCGATTTTTTTCGATTCGCTGGAAGACCTCGGGCTCCGGCACGAGTTGGCGAAGGCGGATGGTAATTCGCTTGACCTGAAGATCAACGCCAGCAGCGGAACCGTAAGTCGGGCGCGGCACAACACCACGGTAGCGAACGTATTACTCACGGTAGACAGGAACGCTGGCTGGTTTACGGGCGAAACGCAGTGGGCCGTCCGTGGTTCAGCATTCCGATTGCCCCCGACTCCCGAGCAGATCCGGATCGGCGAAAGCCGTGGCGAGGAACCGATCGGGAGCGGCGCCGTGTTCGGGGTACTCCCGGATATCGCCGAGCGGGTGAATATGGTCTCCGGCCGTGTCCCCGGACCGGCGGCGGCCCCGAATCCGGACGAACCCGTCATGATCGAGGTGATGGTGTCGCTGGCGGATGCCGCCGAGTTTGATCTTGAGATGGGCGCTCGCTACTCCCTGGCTCCGGCATGGGATTCCGTTACCCGGGGGCCGTCGCCGGCTGTTGTAGGCATTTACGAGAGGATCGACCCGGCTGACCCGTTCTGGCGGGCGGGGGACGATGTCCTTGGATTTGGCGCCGGCGCCAGGACTTCACGTGCGTTTCTTGTAACTGCGAGCGAATCCTACCTGGAGGTGCTCGGGCCGGCGTTCCCGAACATGAGCTCCAGCTACGGATTCCTGACGCCGGTGGATACGGGCGCGCTGGATGGGCGGAACATCGACGGGGCGCTGACGGACCTCGATCTTTTATTGAGCGAAGGACGCCGTGCGGTCGAAGGTTTCCGCATGAGTACCGATCTCGACCTGGTAATCAGGGACTTTGACGCCACTGCGTTCTTCAACCGGGCGCCGATGACGATAGTCGGGATTCTTGTCCTGCTGCTGGTTCTGTACTACGCCGTCACACTTTCGTCGCTTCTCGTGGATACACAGCGCGACGAGTTCTCACTGCTGCGGACGAGGGGCGCGGGTTCGCCACAGATTATCTCCGTGTACGGCGTCGAGGCAGCCCTGGTGGTTATCGCCGCCATCATCGCGGGGCCGCCGCTGGCGGCGATTGTTGTTCACTTCGCCGGATACATGCCCGGAGTAAGTGGCCTGAATGACGGCGGGGGACTCCCTGTGGGTGTCACGATCCGAGCCTATCAACTCGCGATCCTGGGTGGTCTTCTCAGTCTGGGAGCGATGCTGGTTCCCGCGCTTCGTGCGTCCCGGGTCGGGCTTCTTGCCCGCAGGCAGGGTGTTACGAGAGGAGGAGGAAGCACGCCGGTCTTCCAGCGTTACTACCTGGATCTTGTGCTGCTCGCGCTGGCCGTTCTGCTGTTCAGGCAGTTGCAAATCCGGGGATCACTGGTTGGCGAAAATCTATTCGGGGAGGCCGTCATCGACCAGGTGACCCTCGCGGCTCCGGCGTTACTTCTTCTAGTTGCCGGACTGGTGTTGTTGAGGTTGTTTCCGCTTTCGATGGAGTTACTGGCGCGAGCGCTTTCGGGCCGGATTTTTTATCGCCTGATTCCGGAGACTTTCGTGCTCGGACTCTGGCAGCTCGCGCGAAACCCGGCCAGTTATTCACGGTTGTCGTTGCTCTTCATTCTCACGGCGGGGCTGGGCGTATTCGCGGCCAATTTCGGGGCGACGCTGGAACGCAGCTTTGAGGATCGCGCCCTTTACACGCTCGGCGCTGATCTGCGCGTAGATGGAATAACACCTCGTTCCGGGGCGAGTTCGGGTTCGGTGCTGGACCGGGTCGAGAAGGTTCCCGGGGTCGTCCTCGGCTCGGCGGTCTTGCGGCGCCCCGGCATGGTCACCCGACCGTCGCAGGGGATCCGATACCAGCTCCTTGCCGTTGACCCGGCCACCTTCGATGCCGCCGCATGGACCCGGCCTGATTTCTTTGCGGGCTCACTTGAAGCTCAACTGGCACTACTGGAATCGGAACCACAGGCGCTCGGCATCGAGCTGCCGCGAGAGGCGATGTGGATCTCGGCGAGGGTTCGTGGTTTCGAGCGTTCGCCGGAAGTCGATCTGGTGGCGACAATGCGCGATGCCAACGGGCGGTTCTATCCGGTCTTGCTCGGGAACCTCGCCCCGATGCCGGCCGATCCTCTGGGCGGTTTCCCCTGTGACGATGCCGGCGATGAAGGGAGAGTGGCGGGCTGGTGCGAGATCGGCGGCACGATAATCCCGAGTGGCGAACTGAGGGGCGAGATCCCGATTATTCCCGAGCGCCCGGTCACGCTGCTCGGTATCGCCGCGACCCTCGGCCTGGGACACGGTGACACGCTCTTTTCGGGCTCCATCCTCATCGATGAAATCAACGTGACGATGGACGACCGCAGCCTGATCACCGTTGCCGGCTTCGACAACTCAGAGCAGTTGGATAGCTGGCACAACATGGGGACCGCCCTGTTTTCCGACAGTGATTCTCTCGCATCGACCACGGAGCTTACGAAGACGGGGGAACTCATTCATACGGCCGAGTTGCGGTGGGGGAGAGGTGAGTTCGGTGAGATGCGAGGTTTCATCTATGGAGACCCGCGGGCACCGGTCCCCGTACTGGCGAGCAAAGCGCTGCTCGATGCAACGGGGATCGCTGTCGGCGACCAGATACTGGTGACGCAGGACCGGGTCAAGATGCCCATCGATATCGTGAGCGAGGTCGAGTTCTTCCCGACCCTGGACCCGAACGATGATCCCTTCATCGTGGCCCCGCTCGAACCGGTCCTCAACTACGTCAACACTTCCAATTTCGCGCTGGACATCCAGTACAACGAGGTGTGGGTACGGGCGATTCCGGGCGAAATCCTGTCGGTCTCTGAAGAACTCACCGGCGGATTTGGCCCGGCGGTGTCGATCGGCGGCGTTGTGGACGGGGTGACCGTATCCGAGGAATTGGCGGCCGATCCACTGACGAAAGCCGGCTGGAACGCGTTACTCGGGATGTCTTTCGCCGTGGTGCTTCTCATCAGCGCGTTCGGCTTTATGGTCCACGCTTACGTGACCTACCGGGATCGGGTGGAGGAGTTCGCGCTGCTCCAGACGATCGGGCTGTCGATGCGACAACTCCTGGCGCTCGTGGCCGTGGAGCAGTTGATGGTGCTGCTTCCGGCGATCGCTGTCGGAATCGTGATGGGCGAGCGCGTTGGCGGGACCATCGTTCCCTACCTCAGCAACTCGGGAGACGGCCTGAGATCAGTACCGCCCACCATCAACCAGATTGACTGGGGGGGCGTGGCCCTGACACTCGGGACGCTGGGCGTGGTGGTTACCGCGGTAATCGTTCTCATATTGATCGGGGTGCGGCGGATAGCGGTTCAGGCTGTCATGCGCGTCGCCGAGCGTTAGGTTGGGTGGAGGGAGGAGGTCCCGCCGCTAGACCGTCATCTGGCCGAACACTGGCTCCAGCTTTCCCCGCGCCTCGGCCTGCTCGGCGTTATCGTTGGCGGCGAAGATGGCGAACTCCTCCTCCGGGTCCGAAGGCAGGTCAAACATCTGGCCGGTCTCGTACAGTTTCCAGCGATGGTCCCGGATGAACCGAATCGGGTCACGCGGTGTGGCGCCCCGGTGGTTGTTGGGCACGAAATGGAAGAACATCCAGTCCCGCGGGTTGCCGGTTTCACCGGTCAACTGCGGATAGAACGAGCGGCCGTCGATGATGTAGCCCTCCGGGAAGTCGAGTCCGGCGGCCTCGAACATGGTCGGCAGAAAGTCGGACACGTCAACGAGGTCGCTCTGCACGACGGACGGCGGGGTTGTGCCGGGCCACTCGCACACGAGCGGGACGTGGGTGCCGCGGTCGTTGGTCATGCCCTTGCCGCCACACACCTCGGTGTGCTCGTGCATCGTGGAGCAAACCTCGACCGGCGATCCGTTGTCGCCGACATAGATGATGAGCGTGTCCTCACGCAGGCCAAGCCGTTCCAGTCCTGCGATGACGCGTCCGATCACCTTGTCGTGATACTCGACCATGTCCTTGTAGAACTTCGCATCGTCGGGCCAGCCCTCAAGCTCGTTCCACGTCCGTCCGCCAAGCGTGCGGTTGGACGGCGGGTCGAAATCCGCGTACTCCGGGCTGTCCGGTGTCGGCTCCAGGGGCCTGTGCGTTGCAGCCATCGGGAAGTAGACGAAGAAGGGATCGTCCTGATTACGCTCCATGAAGTCGAGAATGTAATCGGCGAACACATCGTCACCGTACTTGCCCTCGGTATCGTCCAGGAACTCACCGTTCTGGTAAATGATCGGGTTCTTGTATCGGGACCCTTTCTCTTCCGTGTGGTGGGCATGCCACACGCAGAATTCGTCGAAACCGGCATCCTCTATCCGCTGACCCTTTGAGCGCCACTCCGGGAACTCATCCGGCGGGTTGTACGAGTAGAGCTGCCACTTGCCGGAGATACACGTCTTGTACCCGGCGTCCGACATCAGGTGCCCGAAATGGACCTCGTCCGGCTTGATGAGCCCGAAGCCCAGGTAGTTCCGGAAGTTGTACTTGCCGGTCATGAGAGAGACACGGGTCGGCGTGCAGAGCGGCATCACGTGAGCGTTCTCAAACCGCATCCCGGTTTCGGCCATGCCGTCGATCACCGGCGTCTCGTAAGAAGTCCCGCCGTTCGCGCCGATCACCTCGTATCCGAGGTCGTCGGACATGATCAGGATGATGTTGGGCTTTCGTTTTGCCTGAGCCAAGATTGCCGCCTTCGCTGCAAGTATGCCGTAACGCTCCGGACAGCCCGAACAATACCGCCGCCCGCCGCGGGCAACAACCCGGCTTGCGATCGCTGACCGCCGACTCTGTGGATCTCAACCCCCGGGTGTTCTCGCGTGGAAGAATCGGAATGCGCCGAGGAAGGGCACGACCAGAACGAATGCCAGCGCGCTCATCAGCACCGGAGTATCGGCGCTATCGGTGATGTCCCGACCGAATCCGGCCACGGTGGGACCAAGGGCCATAAAAGCGTAGAACCACGTGTAAAAGATCCCGAGTCCAATCCCCCGGTTTTCAACGCTCAACGCCTGAGATGGCAGGGCGAGCAAGGGACCGGGAGGTGGGCCAAGCGCGAGTCCGATAACCACGCTGAGCGCGAGGGGAATCGACAGGTACGGGAACAACCCCAGTGTTGCCGCAACCAGTAAAGAGAAAATAGCGATCATCGCGTTGGATCGCCCGACTTTTTCGACAAAATACCCGCCGAACGGAATAGACAGCATCGTGATCCAGACGCCAACGCTGACCAGCGCCTTGGCCTCCGTCGAGGACATCCCGTTTTCGCTCAGGAGGTCGGGGGTGAAGCTGAAATGAATGGCGAAACCGGCATTGAAGAATCCCCACGCGATTCCGGCCAGGCATACGAGAAGTAATTCCCTGGATGGGATCATGAAGCCGGGTTTCCCACTTTCCGTTACGGCCGCCGTGGGAGGCGCGAGACGAACGACCGTGATGAGCAACACCAGCGCTGCCAAGTTCACGCCGGATGTCAGAAGCATCACGAATTGCCAGGAGGTCGCGCCTGCGATCGAGTCCTGGCTCACCAGGCCGGCGGCTATCCCCAGAGGCCAGCTCGTAGCCATGATCGCCAGCGCAGTCCCGATTTCTTTGCCAGCGAACTGGTCGGTGACGACCTTTGTGATGGTCACGATCATCGTGACCGCACCAACCCCACGGACGATTCTTCCGGCCACAGCCAGGGGAAATCCACTAGCCAGTGCGAATACCACACCGCCGGCGGCCAGCAGTAGCAGGCCGAAGCCCAGGAAGAGCTTGTCATCGAATCGTTGGAGAAGCATGCCGGCGGGCAGCGCGATGACCACTCCTGGAAGCATGAACAATCCGATTAACGTGCCGACCTCGCCATGACCAATGTCAAGATCATCCATCAACGGGGGAGATACTGACGCCACCGATTGGAATTGAAATCCCACCGTCATCCGGATGGAGAAAATGACGCCCAGCAAAAACAACGGTTGGTCAGCACATGATTCGCTCGGGTGCGAGAGGATGCAAAGACATCGACGTCAGCCCTTAACTTCGATCAGAGACCAGCCCCCGAAAATAAGCCCCCAGCATGGGGCTAGATCATGCCGTGCTCCACGCGACTGATGTGCAGGAGCTGCTGTTCCCGGCTCAGCATCACGAAGTAGGCTGACCAGCCACCCATCCGCACACGCAAGTGGCGGTAGTTGTCTGGATCCTCCATCGCCAGTTTGAGCTCTTCGACGTCCGTCACCGTGACCGTGAGCATGTTTCCGCCGAGGTCTACAAAGGCCCTCGTCAACCCGGCCAGCCGGTTGGTTCCCGCGTTTCCAGAAAGGCCGCTGGCCGAGAACCGAAGGTCGATCGGCCCGCCGGCGGCGAGCGTCTCTACGGGCATCTTGAGGTAGGAGTTGATCGCCGCGGTTGGCCCGTTCAGATCGGAGCCGGGCACCGGGGAGAAATTAGCCGCTATTGGTTCACCTGGAAGTCGGCCGTCGGGGGTTGCGCCAACCTCGTGGCCGATCATGGCGTACCAGGAGAAGGTGCCGACCGCCGGCGGGAATATCACCCCGGGATAGCGTTTGGCGTGGTGTTCACTCCGCTCCACGAAGTAGTTCATCATCACGGCGCCGATTTGATCGGCGTAGTCGTCGTCGTTGGCGAACCCGGGTGCGCCCGTGGCGAATCGCTGACGCAGGTTTTCGTGGCCTTCCCATCCCGCCGCGAGCGCCGTGGAGAGTTCGTCCATCGTGACCGAGCCGTCATCGAACACGAGCTTCTTGACCGCTGTCATAGCGTCGGTGGCGTTGGCCACGGCCTCGCCCATGACGTGCCACACGGTGTAACGGGCGCCACCGCGAATCACGTCCTCCTCTTTTGCTAGGCAATCGAGCGTGAGGGCGGAAAGCAGGGGGTTGTAGTTGTATTTGCCGTGGTTGCTGTGCTCCAGCGTCCCGTCGGCGACACCTTTGCCGATGAGGTCGATCCCCCCACAGAGCATGTGGTCGATCTGGCTCTTCCATGCCGTCATCAGGTCATCGAAGCCAGTAAAACCACGGGGGTCACCCGTGTCCGGACCCATCTTTCCGTGGACGGACGAGACGCCGTTGTTCATCGCCAGTTCAACGCACAGCAGGAAGTTCATCCCGCGGATGAGTTCCTGGTCTGACTGTCCCTGGATCATCGTCTCCCAGCAGTTGGAGTTGGCGTAATCGCGCGCGTCTTCCGGGGCCACACCGAGGCCGATGTAGGCATCGACGATGGCGTCGTCGTTGTTCAGATAGGGCATGCCACCGCCGGACTTCAGCACCTCCGCAGAACGCTCCGCGAGTTCCGGGGGCGAGTCGCTGTGCAATCGAACGGTGACGACCGGGCTCGTGTAGGCGAGTTTTTCGAGCGAGTTCAGGCAGAGATAGGTGAGTTCGTTTGTGCCGTCCTCGCCGTCCGGCCGGATGCCGCTTAACAGGATGTTCTGTCCGAAATGGTTGATGGCGTCTGCTGCGTCCGAGGCGAAAGCCATCCGGGTCCGATGCCCGGCGGCCCAGTCCCGCACCTCGTCTCCCTCAAAGAAGTTGTCCCGGTCGATCTGGGCGCGATCGTTGAATCGCAGCCACACGCTGTCGATCAATTCCTGCGCCCGGGGCAACGTGAGATCGCCGGATTCAAAGTCGTTACGGAACGCCGGGTAGAGGTACTGGTCTATCCGGCCGCATGACAGAGCGGTTCCGGTGGAGAAGAAGGCGTAATGAACGAACCAGAACGATTGAATGGCCTCGTGGAACGACTCCGCCGGGAACTCCGGCACACGTCGGCTGACCTCCGCGATGGTCCGAAGTCCCGCGCGGCGCTCACCGTCTGAAGTCTCGGTTGCCAGTTGATCCGCGAAGTCCGCGTAGCGGTGTGCTAGCTCTATGACGGCGGATCCCTCGACTCGCATCGCGTTGAACAGCGCCAGGGTGTCGTCACGATCCGTGGAAGCAGGCCGCGCTTCGATCTCGGCTATCCGGGCGTCGACATCGGCAATGACCCCGCCCAGTCCTTTCTCCATGAGCAGTGGGTAGAACGGTGTCTTGTGCGAGAGGTGCGAGGCGATCACGGCGCCGGATTCACCGGCCTCGTCGATCTCGGCCGGAAGGGCGAACGATGGCATGGTGGTGCGAACAATGGCCCCGTCCTGGAGAGTGTTCCCTACGATCAGGTCATCGTCCTCGATGGCGATCGGCATCTCCCGGAGTGTTTTCGCGAAGGCGTGCGCCCGCCGCAAAACGAGCGGGAGATCAGCCATACCCGGGTCGCCCGTAATGCTCAGATCGCCGCCCCACGAACTTTGCTTGAGGGCCATGCGGTCCTGCACCGCCGCATTCAAGCGCTCGATGCGCTCGTTCCGTATCCGGAGCGTTGCGGCAAGCCTTGCGCTATCGACATCCGCCGGTCGGAGCGTGCTGATCGTCATAACTGTTCTCCCGGTTGTTTTATATCGTTCGTCGCTACGATCTCGGTGTTGAGGCAGGGCGGTTACTCAACCGCCGATCTGAACTTCCAGTCCTTCAGCCCGGCAGATATCCGCCAGGGCGTTCATAGCGTCTTCGTCCTGTGTGGTCACGTGGGACAGCTCGAAGGGGGAGTCGATCCACTCGTACTTCGCCCCGGCTGCCGAGTTGTAGGGCAGCAAGACGATAGAGCCGAGGCCAACCTCCGCAGTCATCGCCGCCGTCGCCCGGATCTGGTCGGGAGCATCGTTCACGCCGCTTATGCAGGGAACGCGGACCTGCATGTCGTGGCCCGCGGCGGCCAGGACACGGAGGTTGTCCAGGATCAACGCATTCGGCACTCCTGTATGACGCTGATGCTCTGCGGGATCGATGAATTTCACGTCATACAGGATCAGGTCCGTGACATCCGCCAGCGCGGATATCACTTCCCGGCGGGCGTATCCGGTCGTTTCAAGCGCCGTGTGTATGCCGCGTTGCTGGCAGGCGAGAAGGAAGTTGTAGGAGAAGTCGAACTGGCGTGCCGGTTCACCGCCGCTAAGAGTGACGCCGCCTCCGGAGCTTTTGAAGTACGGGGCGTCTCTCGCAACGCGCTCCAGGACGTCGCCGACCGTTACCCCATCGCCCGCGATCTTCAGCGCGCCGGTGTAGCAGACGTCCACGCATTCCCCGCACGCCGTGCACGCGGCCCGGTCTAGCACGGCAACGGCGCTCTCGCTCGTCCCTGACATCACGAGCGCCGATTCCGGACAGGTTGATGGACACAAAGCGCAGCCGTTGCAGCGCTCCGACTGGTACAGGAGCTCCGGGTGGCTGAGCTGGGACTCCGGGCTGTGGCACCACGCGCAGGAGAGCGGGCAGCCCTTCAGGTAGACGCTGGAACGAATTCCGGGACCGTCGTGGGAGGCAAAACGGTCGATGTCCAGCAACAGCCCGCGTACGGACAGATCGGCCGGTTCGAGGGCACTCGCGTGTTGTTCGCGCAACGCCATGGCCGCCAGGGAACCTCCCGGAAAAGAGGGCGATCTGGTATTGATCCCCGTCGCAGGTTTGCCCGCGACGGTTATGGCAGCCGCAGGGAATGATAGCGTGTCCGGCGGCGTCCGGTCCGCCGCCGTAGTGTGCGATAGTGCGCGTTTCTGGCGCTGGCCGAAAGCCCAATCCCGATCTCCCGATCACATATTCCAGGAGCGTTTTCCAATGGTCTCCTCGCTTATCCGTGGCAAGTACGTCGTGTGCCGGGCCGTCGGCGGCGATGAGAGCGAGATCGTCACCGATGGCGCCGTTTTCCAGCGCGACGGCGAGATCGTGGAGATCGGCAGATATGACGATCTCAAGTCCCGTCACCAGCCGGATGAGGTGATCGGCGGCCCGGATTTCGTCGTCATCCCGGGTTTGATCAACGCCCACCACCACACGGGGCTTACCCCGTTCCAGCTCGGCTCCCCCGACCTGCCGCTGGAGCCGTGGGTGATCGCCAAGTTCGGACAGCGAGACGTCGATCCTTACCTGGACACGCTTTACTGCGCCATCCAGATGATCGAATCCGGGATCACCACCGTGATGCACAACCACGCCCTTCGCTGGTTCCCGGAAGGGGCGACGCTGGACGACTGGGGAGCCAGTCTTATCGAAGCCTATGAGGCGTCGGGCATGCGCGTGGCGTTCTCGTTCTTCAACAGGGACCAGAACCACCTCGTTTACGAAGACAATGCCAGTTTCATGGACACATTGCCAGCGGCGCTCGTTAACCAGGTAAACGATGTATTCCCGTTCAGCCCCGTGTCATCCGCCGACCACCTCGACCTGACCGCGGAGCTTATCAAGCGCAAGGGGGGCGACCGGGTTCGCGTCTTTGTGAGCGCGCATAACGTCCACTGGTGTTCCGACGAGATGCTGACGGAGGTGTCAGAGTTCGGCCGGGAGTACGAGACGGGCGTGCATATCCACGTCCAGGAAACGATCTACCAGAAGATGTACGGCACGCGGTACTGGGGTAAAACACCGCTGGCGCATCTCAACGACCTGGGATTCCTCGGACCGGAGGTGTCGATAGCGCACGGCACGTGGCTCTCGGAGTCCGATATAGATCTCATGGTGCAGACGGGAACGATGCTGTGCCACAACCCGAGTTCGAACATGCGGCTCAGCAGCGGAGTTGCCCCGATCAACCGTTTGCTGGACCGCGGTGTTGAGGTGGCGATCGGCATCGATGAGGCCGGGATTAATGACGACAACGATCTACTCCAGGAGATGCGTCTGGCCCAGAAGATCCACCGGGAACCGGGCGTCGGCGTGGCAAACCCGTCCTCGCACAGGATCTTCGATATGGCGACCCGGGCCGGGGCGGAGGTGACCTTTTTTGGCAACCAGGTGGGGACGCTGGAAGCCGGCAAGCGGGCCGATATCGTCCTGCTGGATCTGACCCGTATTTCCGAGCCCTACCTGGACCCGGACACCAATATCGTGGACGCCATCGTGTACCGGGGGAAGGGGACGGACGTGGACACGGTGATCGTTGACGGCGAGGTGTTGATGCGCGGCCGGGAGCTGACGCGCGTGAATAAGGGCGAGGTCCACGCCGGGTTGAAGGCGTCGCTGGCGAAACCGCTGCAACCGCACGAGGAGCGGCGTGTGGAGTTGAGCAATACGCTACTCCCGCACGTCAACAGGTGGTTCGCAAACTGGGAGCTTGAGCAGGGAGAACCGCACTACCGGTACAACGCCCGGGGTTGATGGGCTGCGCTGGGCGACTTGCTTTCCCGCCGGGAGAGGACGGGGCTTGGGGGTAACTGGCTGCGTGGAGCCTGTGGAAGTGGAGGGGTGCAGCGACTTCTCCCTCATCCCGGCCTTCTCCCGCTGGGAGAAGGGGCAAATCTTCCAGTCGTTCGGGCGACGGGACATTACTCAGAAATCCCCTTCAACAAGCGGGAGAGGATTGGGAGCCTGTGCTGAGCCTGTCGAGTTGTGAGGGGGGACAAACCAACGGTCTACGTCCGTTCGGCTGATCACATCTCCCTACTTCATTCGCGCGATGCAGGATCCTGGAGCTACACGTCAGCGGGCTGAGCCTTTCGAGATAGGCTGGATCGTGCGACAGCTCTGAACAGTGATTTGACCCCTCGTTCTCTATCGTGGAACATTCCGGCCCATCGTGACAGCCTGTTGAAAGGGATCACTGGCACGATTTCTACTGCAAACGACTCCCCACGGCGCTGCGCCGATTTCAAGTCCGGATCCGGGCCGATATCTCGATATATAGAGAAAGGCGAACGCCATGCCAGAGGAATCGAACCGCTCGTCCATGACCGTTACGGTCAATGGAATTGAGCGGTCGGTCGACCCGGGCCCCGGAACGACCCTTCTCGAAGTGCTGCGCGATGAGATCGGCCTCACCGGCGCCAAGCGCGGCTGTGACGATGGAACCTGTGGAACCTGCACCGTAAATCTCAACGGATCGGTCGTCAGGGCGTGCCGGACATCTCCCTCCCGGGCGGATGGCGGCGATCTGCGGACGGTCGAGGGTCTGGCGCCGAACGGCAAACTCCACTCGCTGCAAGAGGCGTTTATCCGCCACGACGCGGTCCAGTGCGGCTTTTGTACTCCCGGGATGCTCATGTCGGCCGAGGCGCTGCTGGGACGTAATCCGTCGCCGACCCGGGAACAGATAGCCAGGGCGCTCGGGAGCAACATGTGCCGGTGCACCGGCTACCTGGGCATTATTGACGCCGTGGCGTCCGTGGCCGGGAGCGCGCCCGTATCTGAACCGATTTCCAGTACGACGCCGGTCAGTGGCGTTCCCCGCGCCGACGCGGAGGACAAGGTGCGCGGGAGGGCGCTGTACGCCGCCGATATCGTCATGCCCGGAATGCTTCACGGCGCGATCCACCGCAGCCCACATATTCATGCGGAAGTCGTCAGCGTTGATACCCGGGAGGCGGCCGGTCTTCCCGGCGTCATCGCCGTTGTGACTGCCGACGATGTCCCGGGTTTGAACCGGCATGGGCGCGCCGTTAAGGATCAGCCCGTGCTGGCCGACGACCGCGTGAGACAGGTCGGCGACGCCGTTGCCGCGGTCGCCGCAGAAACCCCTGAGATAGCGGCGCAGGCCGCATCGCTGATTCATGTCGAATACCGGGAGCTACCGGCCGTACTTGACCCCGGGCTGTCTCTCGACAAAGACGCGCCGGTGATCCAGGAATCCGGAAACAGTGCCGCCGAGGCGGTCATCACATGGGGCGATCTGGACGGCGAGCTGGAAACGTCGGATGTCGTGACGGAAGAGAGATACGCCACGCAGTGGATCGAGCACGCCTACCTTGAACCCGATTCTGCGCTGGCATACCAGGACGACGACGGCACGCTGGTGGTTCGCACGGCCACCCAGCACTCGTTCCTGCACCGGGATATCGTGGCAGAGACGATGGGGTTGCCCCCGGATCGGGTCCGGATCATGCCATCTACAAGCGGTGGCGCTTTTGGCGGGAAGACCGATGTTTCATGCCAGGCCGCTGCTGCGCTTCTCGCCCTGAAGACGGAGCGGCCGGTCAGGATCGTCTACAACCGGGAGGAGACGTTCACCTCCACCGTGAAGCGGCATCCGTTCCAGATCCGGTGCCGGACCGGAGTGACGGCGGAAGGGCGTCTCACGGCGCTGGACGCTGAACTGCTCGTGGATACCGGGGCTTATGCCTCCGCCGTCCCCAACCTGTTTATCCGGGCCGGACTATCCATAACCGGGCCGTACCAGTTTCCGGGAGGCGTCATATCCGGTCGCGCCGTCCATACGAACAACACAATGGCCGGGGCGATGCGCGGTTTCGGTGCGCCGCAGGTCGTATTTGCCATCGAATCCCAGATGGATGAAATGGCGTCCAGGCTTGGGGTCGACCCGCTCGAATTTCGCCTGATGAACAGGCGCACGGGCGACGACCACAACATTTCTCCCGAGGTTCTCGTGGAAGAGGCGGCGTTCGTGGAGACCGTCGAGGCGGTGCGTCCGCATTACGAGGCCGCTCGGAGCGCCGCCGCGAAGTTCAATGGAAACTCGGATGGTCGGTTCCGGCGGGGAGTCGGCCTGGCGTGCATGCGCTACGGAGTGGGCGCGTCCGGGAAGGCGCAGACCCCGGGCCGGGCATCGGTGGAGCTAGCGCCGGACGGCGGGATACGCCTGCTGACCGGCGCGACAGATCTGGGGCAGGGTTCCGATATGGCGCTGGCCCTCATCGTCGCCGAGCAACTGGCGATGTCCCCCGGGGACGTGGCTGTGTTTTCGGGAGATACTTTTCTCACGGCGGACGCGGGGCCTACCACCGGGAGCCGAATCGTCTACTACGTTGGTAACGCGGCGATGGAGGCGGCAGAGCGGCTTCGTCGTGAGGTCTTCACCACGGCGTCCGAAATGCTGGAGCGCTCTGCTGACGAGATGGCCCTGCGCGACGGTTGCGTTATCGTCACGGGCGCGGATGGATCATCACCGGAGACGCTGTCACTTGCCGAGATCGCCTCAGCACGAGAGTCCGCGGGGCTCCCCCTGCGATTCGACTCAGAGTTTTACCCGGATGTCGGCGGCGACGATCCACGGACAGGCGCGCCCAGCCCTTACGCCGTCTACGTGACCGCAACGCACCTGGCGGAAATAGAGGTGGATACGGAGCGCGGTGCGGTACGCGTGATTCGCGTGGTCGCGGCGCACGATGTCGGGCGGGCTATATTCCCGCAGGGCATGAAGGGCCAGATCGAGGGCGCAGTCTCGATGGGGATAGGGCTGGCTCTCAAAGAGGAGTACATCCCGGGCGAGACCGTTGATTTCAAGGGCTACAGGATCCTGAGCGCCCGGGAGATGCCCGAGGTCGTGACGCTTCTCATCGAGCCGGGCGACCCGTCATCGCCGCTAAAGGCGAAAGGCGTGGCCGAGTGCGCGACGGTAGCAGTGGCCCCGGCCATAATCAACGCCATAGCGGACGCCACCGGAGTGCGGGTCCGTCAACTTCCGGCGAGTCCCGAGCGCATCACATCGTTGCTCGCGGAACTGGACGGTTAACGCCGAATGGGCTGTCAGCAAAAGATCGTGATCATCGGCGCCGGCATAGTCGGCGCCTCGATCGCTTACAACCTGTCTCTTCGGGACGCTCGGGTGACCGTGATTGATGCCGCCAGCCCCGGTATGGCCGCGTCACACGCCTCATATGCATGGATCAACGCACACCCGAAACCGCCGCGCTCGTACCACGACCTGAACCGGCGCTCGATGGATATATGGTCCCGATGGGAGCGCCAGATCGGCGGCGACGCCGGGATCACGTGGGGCGGTGAGTTGCGCTGGACGGTGACGGAGGAAGGTGGTCGCGGGTTGCGGGACGAAGTGGGACTCATGCAGTCATGGGGCTACCCGATACATCTGATATCTCCGGAGCAGTTGCGGGAGATGGAGCCGGGTCTCCTTGCCGACCCGATCACGGCGGCGTCCTTCGCCCATACAGAGGGCCATGTGGATACGTCGGTCGTAATATCTCGGGCGTTTGAGCAGGCTGCCAAGCGTGGCGCGGAGTTCTTGGCCGATACTCCGGTCACCGGCTTTTCGGCCGAGATCGTGGACGGCGAACCCCGAATTACCGGCGTTGATACGCAAGGGGGACACCTGGACGCGGACGTGGTAGTGCTGGCCGCCGGTTACTCAACCCGAAAGCTCGCATCCGAGATCGGGTTGGACTTCCCGCAGAGCGAAAGCCCGGGCGCCACGATTCTCACGCCTCCGATGGCGCCTATCTTTCAAAATGTCGCCTGCGTTCACACCCCCAGGGATCTGCCAGACCCGCAGATGAACTTCAGGCAGATGCCGGATGGCCGGGTGCAGATCCACGGCGGTACGCACGACGGTTCGGTCGGCAACGAGTCCCTTGAGGACGCAGAGTCGATGCTCGCCGAACTTGAGAAATTCCTCCCGGCGATCGCGGGCGCGTCGGTGGATGAGTGGCGGCAAGCGATGCGCCCGATGCCCGGAGACGGCCTGCCGATCATCGGGTTCCCTGATCTGAAAGACCGTCCGCCCAATGTTTACCTCTCCGTAATGCACAGCGGCGTATCGCTGGCCGCCCTGGTCGGAGAAGTGGCGGCGCTGGAAATCCTGGACAACGCCCGCGTCGACTTCCTGTCGGACTTTCGTTACGCGCGGTTCGTCAGATCAACCGCCAATTAGCTCCCCGGCGATCCGCGCAACTAGCGTTTGTACGAGCAGGGTGGGGCGGCCGGTGAGTTTGGCGAATCGGTCGCGCATCGCCGGGCCGAAGCTCATGCCGTCAAGGATAACGATTTCCAGGTCAGGGTCCGCCAGTTGTGCTGCCGCTGACTCGACCTCGTCGTCCCCGTACGGGGAGCACACGGCGATCTTGACGGAGAAGCCGTCGGCTTCCCATTTGGCCTTTGCGGCCGAGGCCTGGCCCTCGATCGGCGTCACTATGCCGATGCGACGGGTGGTCGAGATCACTCCGGCCATCGCCGGCATGATGCGGCCGGGCCTTATGACCGGAACAGCGCAATCGAACTCCGGGAAGTCGGGCGCGCCGAGGATGACGACCGCCTTCGCTCCTTCGGCCGCCAGCGCGGTGACGTGTTTCGCCGCCAGCCAGGGGATGCAAAGCTGTCAGCTCGATCTCACGAGCGGTCCCGTTTACTCCGACGAAAGCCGGGTAGTCGCCGGGTATGGCGGCAAGGGCGTCTATCTCGCTGTCCGAGAGCCCGTCGCATGCGCCACGCAGTCGCAACTCAACCCCGGGGACGTATTCATGGAACAGATCCTCGAAGTCTTTCCGGGGCGATGTACCGAGTGTGATTAGTCCAAGCAATATGGTTGTTCGGGATTGTTGTGACTTGATTGGGTGAAAAACGTTCTCCCTCACCCTGGCCCTCTCCCGCCGGGAGCGGGGGCGAACTGCGCTTGCATGAGCCAGTCCGTATTATGCCGCTCTCGTTAATATGTCATCCTGAATCCGAGGCGAAGGATCTACTGGCTTTCATCCCGCGCGGTTGAATTACGCTTCGGCACCGTATGACGGCGCATCAACGAGCGAGCCGATTTGAGCACGTGGGCTTGGACCTCCCTCACCCTTCCGGCAAGCGGAAGGGCAGGCTCCCAGCCCTCTCCCACCGGGAGAGGGGACACAGTTGTCGCCGGTCTCGTCCTTCGAGAGCCTCAGTACACTACCGAGTTCACCTCAGGAAGCGATCAAGCCCCCGTCAAGCAAAACCCCAAAACAGGCCCCGGCGCCAACCGGTTAGACAGCTCTTTCCTCCAGCCATTCCAGGTTGATCTCCAGGCCCAGTCCCGGTGAGTCCGGGGGCATCACGTAGCCGCCCTTGATTACCGATGTTCCCGGGAGCAGCACCATCTCCTCCAGCGGCACCCCGGGAGGGGCGACACCCTCCGATTTCTCCGCCCACATCACAGCCGGCATGGCGGCCGCGAGATGCTGTCCCCACGGGTAGCTGGAGCTGGCGTGCGGGATAACCGTGATCCCGTGGGCCTCGGCGAGGTGGCAGATCTTCACGGCGGCCGTGATTCCCCCGACCCATGACAGGTCTGGCTGGAAGATATCGACCAGGCCGTGTGAGGCCGCCAACGCGAACGGATGCATGGAGTACCAATGCTCGCCCGTGGCGAGCGTCTGGAAGGGGATCCGCTCACGGACGCGGAAGTAGGAATCCATGTCCTCGGGTATCAGGTAGTCCTCAAGCCACTTGATCCGGTAGGGCCTGAGCGCTTCGGCGATGCGCACGGCGTAGTCGGTGTTGAACGACATCCACGCGTCGAGCGCGATCTCGACATCGTCGCCGACCTGTTCACGGGTGGCGGCGACCAGTTCCTCGGTCTTCTTGATGCCGTCGAGCCCGTCTTCCGGCCCGGCGCGCATGAACAGTTTCACGGCCTTGAACCCGAGTTCAAGGAACCAGTCGATCGAGTGATCGGTTCCATAAGAGATGTCCGTGTTACTGGCGTAAACGAAGATCTTTTCTTTCTGGGGTCCGCCGAGCAGCTCGTACACGGGCAGCCCGGTGAGCTTGCCTTTGAGGTCCCACAGGGCCTGATCGACCGCGCTGATGGCGAAACTGGCAAGACCGGCGCTGCTGTAAGGGGACGCGGCGCGCTGCATCAGGTCCCAGAGCCGCTCCGTCGCCATGACGTTCTCGCCCTCGATCACATCGGCCAGGTGTCCGTTGATGATGCTGACGGTCGGGCCGCTGTGCAGGGTCATCCCGAAACCCCACGTCCCGTCGTCTGCGGTGACCACGCAGGCCGTTCGCTTCCAGGTCGCTGACCAGTCAGCCCGGGTCAGCTCGGGGTATCGGCGCATGGGGCTAATGAAACCGTCCCCCGGTTGTTGCGGAACGCGAGGTTTGGTTTTCATCGGAGGTGTGACGTCGATTTCGACGGCGCGCACGGACTTGATCTTCATATGGCTCTTTTCTCCAGCGCTGGTACTGTCCCGGCGGGGGGGATTCTATTCGGTTGAGGGGATGCGCGGGATGGGAGAATGACCTGCAGCGGATCACCTGCCCGATCCCAGAACGGCTCTCATGTTGCCCCGGAAAGCCTGGCCCTTATGAGGTCACCTTCTTCGCCTGTGAAAAGCTGACCGTAGCGACGATGAAGTCCCTGTTCCCAGCACTTTGCGAAGATGTATTCACGCAGAAACAGGTCGTCCTTCGGGAACGCTCTCCGAGCGCTCTGGATACGCCCCGCCGCCGGCCCGGGCGAGCCCGTCAGCAGGTACCCGGCGCCCTGCCCCAACAGGGTCGGCACCAGGTGGAAGTTGCGGTACTGGTAAGACTCGGGAATCAGGCCCCAGTCGTCCAACAGGTCCGACGCGGCGGTGAGGTCTTCCAGCGCGGCGCTGACGAGGATCTCGATGGTGGAATCGATCGTCGCAAGGTCCTCTTTTTGTGGCGGTTCGTTCCTCAGATGTTCGTTTGCGAACGCATGAAGAAGCCGGGACATCAGGAGAAGCGCCTGTCCTCGGTAGTAGCGGGGCAGGGGATGGGAGGGTGACTCCATTGTCGCCGTCGTGTAACGATCCCATGCCGCAACGGGGTCGCCGAGGCACAGGTGCGCGTCGGCCGCCTGGCACAGGGAACGCGCAGATCCACTCCCTTGCTCGGCCCGCCTCAACTCCACCCCCGCCTGCGCGTACTTCAACGCAGTGGGCCAGTCGCCAATCGAAAAGCAGCAGTCCACGGCCAGCCTGTACAGATACCCGTTGTTTCGGCCGCCTTCCGTGAGGAGGGTTCTTCGCACGCTCTTGAGCGCGTCGTCCCATTCTCCTTGCTCGTACAGGAAGGTGCTCTGTGCCACGTCCTCGACGACGCTGGCGACATCGTGCGCCCAGCTTTCGACATTGTCCGCCAGATCCTGAATATCCCCGTTATCGGCGGCGTCGACCACGCGCTCCGCCGGCACGTCGAGCACCCATGCCACGAACCGCACCGGCGCGTTGGCCGGCAGTGTGCGATTGATAGTTGTCGGAAAAGCGTTGCGAATTCGATCGAGTTCGTCCTTCGTCACAAGGCTGTCCAGGGCGATCAGGACGCCGACCCCGGGCAGTTCGCCGATGAAACTTCCCGGACCACCGCCGTGATCGGCGTCCGAAAGGTGTGAACGGACGAAGGATCGCCATTCAAGATACTGAAGCGTCTCGACCGACCACGTCTTGAGGCGCTCGGTCGAGACGGCGTCGAATTCATCCGTATCGATGTCGTGGGCTGACAACAAGAGGAACGGGAGCCTGAGGCCTTTTAGAAGCCGCCTGTTCCTGGCGATCTCGACCGCTTTACCGGTGAGAAGGTCAAACAGCGCTCGCCTGGCTGGTTCCTGCTTGAGGACCGTGGACGTGGCGAAATCCGCAGATACGTCCGATGTGTGGATCGCCGCCCGCTGGCGCTCGATGACTTCCCCGGCGATGCGGCTGAACACCATCAGAACGCGGACGTCCAGGTCCAGTGCGGCTCGGGCTTTGCGTGGCACAAGCACGTAAAGCGATCCGATCGGTTCTCCCGAACTGGCTGCGATCGGAAGCGCCATAGATGAGTATCCAGGCACGGCGGCGGGTCTGTTTATCGCAGCGGAATCGCCAACTTCGGCTGCACGGCTGTCCAGGTAGCGCATCTGTGGTTCCACGGACTCGATAAGCGCCGTCCACGGGTATTCCACGTTCTCGACCACGAGCGGAATGCCTATGCGGCCGGAGTAGTCCGAGATCATTTCCAGGGAACGGGGAGCGTCCCACATCATGGGCTCCCAGGGCTGAACGACCGAACTCGCAAGCACACGGCCCGGTCTGCCCGGGCTTGAGATCTCGCGGATTTCGCTTAAAGAACCGGGGCAGACCGTCTCCACCATGCGGGTCATTAGCCAGAGTTGGAGGTCGTCTGCGCTGCTCAACTCCGGGACCGTGCTGGCCTCGAGCCTGACGGATCTCTGGGCGCGCAGGAACTCCTCGACATCGATGTACACGATGTCAAGAATCCTCCCGACAAACCGCAACATCTCTTCGCCGGGAGACATGGCAACCGGCCTCATCGTTCCCAGGCAGAACTCGTAGGCCTCGCGGTCTGTGCGGACGCGAAAAGCCGTGAACGTGCGTGCCGTCACCTCGGCGCGGGTCGGGAGTTGATCGTTGTCGAGGAACAACACCTCGCGCAACGGTGACAGGACCCAGCAAGACGGAGCCGGGCGCTCGAGAATCCTCCGGTAGACCTGCTCCTGGCCAACTTCCATCGGATCGACCGATGAATCGAAATCGGCCGATGGACCGAGCCGTTTCACGATCACCATGGTGTTCGGATGGTCACTGGCGTCCCTTAGCAGGGAGAACACGGTGCTCCCGAGTAAGCGGGCCGTCACGCGCCGCCGGAGACGTTTCAAGGCTATCTCGATCAAGCGATTCCACACGCCGCCAAATCGCGGCCCCGGATGTGCCTGGACCGCCTGGCCTCCGGTTACCGCGTTCACCGCTTCCCGGAATTTGACCCCGCGTGATCGGAGGAAAAGGACGGTCAGCGCATCGGCCGTATCCGGAAGACTGATCGGGTCTTCGGTCCCGATGCCCTGCGCCCTCAGGCGGCCGATCAACCAGCGCCGGGCGCTTTCGCCCGACATGCGCAAGACGTCGGCCGGGGAATAGGAGTGGATCCCCGGGAACTGGCGCTCAAGCCAGTCGAGCGCCTCTTCCCGGATCATCGAGGCGTGTTCTCTGTCCGGCGGTATCTCGGGACTGAAGACCGGGGCTTTATTTGCGGAATTTGCCGGCATAGACTCCACCAATTTCCATTGAGATATATGTAGCAAAGTCGATACAAAGAGTAGCGTAAATTGCTACGGATGCCCAGAACGAGATAACGCCGCCTTCACAGCGTGACCAAACCGTTGAGTCCCCCAACTCGTCACCGCGGGGCTGGCGTTTCTGGTCTGTAACGAAATGGGCGCCAACCGGTCACGTGTGGATTTCTCTCGGTAACGCTCGGAGACGTAACGGATACTTTTCATTTACCGGTTTTTTCCGGTGTTCGGTTCGTATGCAGGAACAATTATCGATACCGGCTTGAGATGCGCCCGGTGGGGCGTGCATTAGCGGAGCTCTTATTCGAGATCGGCAATCCGACGCCGGTCCGGCGTAATCAAGCGCGGTGATCTGAACCCCGGAATCGCAACTATGTCAGACAGAAATGTGAGCCCGGCCCGGGCATTGCCCGAAGAGCGTGTGGTTAACGCCGAGCCATCGCCTGCCGAAATCCTGGACCTGGTCAGGCAGATCGAGAGTTCCGTCGTCGCCGGTAGATCTATCGCCGCGGCTGTCACCGAGATCGGAATCACAGGAGAGACGTACGATCTGTGGCGCGATGCTTGCGGGGAGTTGGACCGTGAAGTGGCCGGGGAGTTGACTCGTCTCGAACAAGAGCGTGCTCGGATCAAGCGTGTCGCTGACTTCCTCACCAGAGCTGAAGCAACACTCGATAAACGGATATCGGAGCGCGCTGGAGGCTGACATCTTCAGCCGTGATCGTCGCGCAACCGTCGTCTGAGCTCGCTACTACCTGAGTACGAGGCTTTCCAGGTTAACGAACTGGTTCAGATTGCCGTTGGCCATCGGCAACTTCTCGTAAGCCGCGACCAGATCCGGGTTCTGGATCGTTCCCACGGGTTCGTGAACGAGGCCGATGCAAAGGGCTGTTTCGATGCCCTTCTCTGAGAACGCCTCGTTAGCCGCAGAGCGTTCCGTCTTGTCGGTCATAAGAGCGACTTCGGCGTAGTTCTTTGCTGCGAACGGGATCTCCATGCCGACGCCGTATCCGCCGTCAGACCATGAGCTCATGTAAAAGCCGCGTGCCCAGTCGTAAGGCATGGATGTGTTTGCGTCGTCACCGCAACCCAGGAACGGCTCGGAAGTCGTTCGTGCGACGAGACCCGGCCTGTAGGTCGAGTACACGGCGTTGTTCAGGGTTACGTCGACATCGAGTAAAACAGCCCAGACACCGCCGATAGCGGTCATGAGCTCCTGCGTCAGTCCGGGCGGACCTGTCCAGACGTTGTGCATATCGAACCCGTCAGGGTATCCACCGGCCGTGATGAACTCCCTGGCGAGATCGTAATCGACCGGGTATTCCCAGCCGCCTGCTCCACCGGAGCCGCCCTTCACAGAATCAATGTAAGCGGACGCGTGGCTCCGGGTGAGGGGGTGTGCGTTCGGGGGCTGGTAGGCGAAGTACATAGGTCCGTCGCCCCAGCCGTCCAGGATCGAGTCCACGAGCATCTGGCGGTCGATTGCGTGTGCCAGGCCGATACGTACGAGTCGAGCCTTCTCGAAGTCGTCACCTGAGTTGGTGTCTGAGACCCACGCCTTGTCGGAGGTCTCTCGTTCGAGGACTTTGTCGTCGTAGTAACGGGTGTCTTCCCAGTAGTTCCCGGTCATGCCGATGTTACGAATGATGCCGTGACCCGAATCGAGGTTTATCTCGAATCCCTGATCGGCGAGAGTGTTCCAGTCGGCGAGGGCCGGCGCGGCCATGATGACCTGTCCGGTCTGTAACATCGCTCGCCGGGTGGAAGTCTCTGGAACCTGGAGCAGCGTTATCTTCGCCACGCTCGGCGTTCTCCGCCAGTGATTCGGAACAGCCCTCAGGACCATCCTGTCGGACTGAATCCACGTGTCGGATGTGAACGGGCCGGTGCCGACGATGACGTCGCGCATCCCGTTGGCGCCGAAGTTGTCGAACACGCTCTTTGACGTGATTCCGGCCGACTGCCAGAAGGTGCTGAAGCGATGGCGGATGCCGCGACTGTCGTAGTTCTCGTAATTCATCCGGACCCTGTACGTGTCCAGGGCCTCGAAGTTCTTGATCAGCGGTGCGAAATCGCCGGCCTGCCCGTGGATCGACTCGGGCTGCGTGTTGCGGTTGGCATCGTTGAAGCTGAAGACAACGTCCTCGGCCGTCATCTCGCCCCA
>JASLLE010000110.1 GCA_030747175.1 Dehalococcoidia bacterium
GCGATCGCCGCCAGCATCTCATGTCCATCGAGCGACGAAGTGACCAGCCGTCCGATTTCGGCGAGGGCACTGCGTTCGCCCGCTTCTCTTACCGTGACCGCGTGGAGTTCCGCGTTTACGAAGGCGCCGACGATTTGCTGTCCGACACGGCGTAGCAAGTCCAGGTGATGCTGGTTGAATCGACCCGCTTCCGTTGAACGTACAGAGAGGTTCCCGATGGTTCGACCTTCCCATACGAGGGGCAGCGACATCAGCGCCGGCAGACCGGCCCACATCGCAGAGTCGTCGCCCGGGTCCGCTCCAGCGTCGGTGTCGGAAATCACACCTTCTGACGGCGCCGGGAGACGCCCCGGCCCCCACCCGGAAAAGCTACGGGATGATCCCGGTCCCCAACCCGGCACATCTGTTCCCGAAACGTAATGTGTCCATAGCAGCTGGGCGTCTACATCGACGCCCATGATCACGAACCGATCGTATGGGATGAGTCGTTTGACCAGTTCGGCGAGTTCATCAAATGCGCCGCCAAAGTCGAGGGACGCGCTCACAAGCCGTCCGATATCGGAAAATACCCGCTCTTCTTCGGCCCGGATCATCACTTCTCTGTGTAGACGCGCGTTTGCGACGGCTCCAGCAATAAGTTCGGCTACCCGGTCCAGCAGTTCCCGGTCACGTTCTGAATATCCCTCTATGCGAATGGATTTGAGGCATATCGACCCAACGAGATTCCTGTTGAAAATGACTGGCGAAGCGATCATAGATCTGAATCCGGCGACGACACATTCCGGTCCCAGGAGATCCGCGTCCCGCGCGTCTGATGCGGCGTCTGATGCGATGAAAGACGTGTGGGCTCTCATGAGTGCCGCTGCCGGTTCATCATACGGGTGGAAGTCGCCCGGCACTGAACCCGCTATCGACATGCCGTCGACGAACGCCGTGGTCCTTTCGATCGAGTCGTCCTCGTAGAGCGTGACGGCCAGTCGGTTGTAATCGAAAAGTTCTCTGACGGGTCCAACAAAGTTCGGCCACAGGTCATCGAGTTCTAGCGTGTCGCCGACGGCACGCCCGACCTCCGCGAGCCGTGCCTCGACGCGGGCCTGCCGCTCGATCCGCTCGGTCAGATCTGCCTTCGCCAGCACACCGGCGATCTGATCCGCGCACCGTCTCGCCAGGTTCGCGTGATGTTCTGAGTACTGGACAGGTGTTCGGGAAGCGAAATATAAAATCCCGGCGGTTCTGGCATCAATGCGGATTGGGACGTTCAATGATGAACGAAAACCGGCCTCTACGAATGCGATCATAGCGGGGTATCGCTCGATGATTTCGGTCGGGTCGGCCTGGCCGATCACCTGGGTTTCACCCGACTCGAACACCAGTTCGGCGACGGTGCCTTCCAACTTCCTCGCCGGTCCCGACTTCCATTCACCGACATCAGATCCTGAGTGACGCAGGGCCGTGAAGGTCCGCCGTTCCGGATTGATTTCTGCCGCGGAAAAACGATCAAATGGGACGACGCGAGCGATCTGTGTCGAAACCAGGTCGAATGCCGTCTCGAAACTGTCGGTCGTGTTCAACACCCGCCCGATTTCCGCGAATACCGCCTCTTCTCTTGCCCTGCTGGTGAGTTCGGAACGCATCGCAGCATTCGCGAACGCCCCGGAGATCTGATCAGAGATCCGTTCGGCCAGATCTTTCTCGCCTTGCGAATAACTGTCGGGAGCACGGGAGTGGACGGTGAGCAGTCCGGCCGGCGTCTCAATGTGAAATATCGGCACGATCATGCATGACTGGAAGCCGTTCCGGCGTATAAAGTCACCAAGGTCAGGGAACCAGGTGTCGAGTGAATCAAGCTCCTCGCCGGTCATAACTACGGCACTTTGATCTTTGAGAATATCCTCGGCGTAACTCCCGTTCACCGGCCGCTCGATACCTTCTTCGTACCCGGGCATCGTATCGCCGAAAATGAACCGGACCGTCATGCTTTGCCGGTCGGGATCGACCGTGGACAGCGACATGCAGTCGAAGGTCGTCACCGTAGAAAGTAGATCGGTGATCTTTTCCAGTACGGAGTCGATATCTGGAACCGAGGTAGCGACCCGGCCTATTTCGGCCAGCAGGGCCTCGTTCTGTGCACGGCGTTCTGTGGACGCATGGATCTGAGCGTTCACGATCGGTTCGGTGAGATGGATCGCCAGTCGCTCGACCAAGTCCAGATCGTGTGCCGTGTGAGCGTGCGCTCTCTTCGAGAACAGCGCGAGCACGCCGATAACTTCTTCGTCCGATGACAGAGGTACAAGGATTATCGACTTGAATCCAGCTTCGGTGACGCGTCGAGCCCCCGGCGCGTCATCCAGTACTTCTGTTACGTCTTCGACGAGTTTGCTACCACCCGATAATGCAACGAGTGATATGAGGCCATCGGTGGAAGGAATCCCGGTACTGAAACCGGGAGCGAAGGCCATGGGCGCCCCGGCGGCGTACACCACGTCCGGGACTCCGGTCGACCCTGAATTCAAGCTGATGGAAACCCGTTCAACCGGGAAAATGTCCTTCAGCCCCTCGAAGATGTGATCGACCGCGTCGTCAAGATCGAGGGTGGAGCGGGCCTTCCTGCCGATCTCGGCAATCAGAATGTCCTCTGCCGTTTCGCGCTCGCTCCACCCTTGCGATTGGGCGTTCGCTACAGAAACGGCGGCAAGGTTTGCGATCTGCTCAAGCAGGTCGAGATTCGAGGTGGTGTACGCACGCGGTTCGTTAACCTCGGCGCCGAGGACGCCGATCACAGCGCCGTCCACGCGTACAGGAGCGTAGATACCCGATCTGAATTCCGATTTGTCCGGTTCCGCAGAGGACGGGAGCGGGTCCGCGGTGTCTTCGCCGTCGTCCAACTTCGCTGGTGTACCCGTAGCCCTTACTTCTTCCTCTATGGCAGAACACCCGCCAGGATCTGAAGCGGATCGTGGGCTCCCCTCGTCCATCTCGGACGCGTATTCTCTTCGCAAGTCCCCGGTGATGGGATCGACAAGATCGACGACAACGCGATCAGCGTGTATTACGCCGCGTACCGAGCTCGCGAGGCGTCTGAAAAGATCATCGATCTGCTCCGGCTCTCTGGCGGCACGACCCGGTCCCGCCACGACCCGCGATTCACTACCGTCGGGATCGGCGGCGCCAATTGCGCGTTGCTCTTCATCGCTCACCTGATTGTTAAACCCAACCTGCGGTCCAGCCGGACCGATACCAGAGCTTTCGGGGCAGCAACGACAACTCTGTGATGTTTAACTACCGATTTTGCTCCGGGCAGGTTCGGCCGAGAAGGCCTAACTGAGTGGGCGCCAACCACCCTTTCGGGTGATTGGGTGGGCCTGTCTCAGTTATCCGCCGGGAGATCCCAAAAACGATTTCCGTGTATGGGGCGGACGATCCACGCATCCTCATCTACGAAAAGCGTCTCTATCGACGCCGTAACTCCATACGTCCATAGTCGGCTCTTCATGATCTTACTGTTGAATTGCCATCATCGATGAAGAACTTCTATCTCTCACCGTCGTCACCCTGGTTTCGATCTCTTGTTGAGTCCTGCCCGTACCGGATACCCGCGTACCTTTCGGCACGCTCTTTGATGCCACGTTATCGATTGCGGTTCGGCCGGGCGCGTTGCATGATGGCGCCGCAATGAAAATCACGCACGTTACTCCTTACATCCTGCACACCGGCTGGCGCAAAAACTGGATCTTCGTCAAGGTCGAGACCGACGAAGGAATCACCGGCTGGGGTGAGTCGTACACCCAGTACGACCGCGACGTTTCCATCACCTCCCATATAGACGAATTGGCTCGTTATTTAGAGGGCCGTGATCCGTTCCACATCAAGCACTTCACGACCCATCTCGGGTATGACGACTACGCCCAGCGGCGCGGATCGATGGAGCTGTATAGCGCCCTGAGCGGCATCGAAATCGCCTGCTGGGACATCGTCGGAAAAGCGACCGGACAACCGATCTACAACCTGCTCGGCGGCCCGGTCCGCGACAAGATTCGTGTCTACGCCAACGGCTGGAGCTTCGGTGCTGAAGACCCGGACGACTACGCACGCGCCGCCGAGAAGGTGTTGGAGCTGGGTTTCACTGCCATGAAGCTGGAGCCCACCCCCGGCCCGTGGCGCACCCTTGTCCCAAAAGACCATATCCGGCATGCTGAGAAGGTCGTCAAGAAGATGCGTGAGACGGTCGGCCCGGACGTCGATATCCTGCTGGACGTACACCGCCGTTTCGCCCCGATGCACGCCATCGAGATGGCAAACACGTTGGCCCCTTACGAGCCCTTCTGGTTCGAGGAACCATGTCCCGCAGAGAACCTGGACACGATGGCCGAAATCCGTAGCCAGATCTCGCTCCCTGTCGTTACCGGCGAGGCGATCTACAACAAGTCTGGATTCCGGCCCGTGCTGGAGAAGCGGGCGGCCGACATCCTCAACCCGGACGTGTGCAGCGTGGGCGGCATCCTCGAGTTGAAGGAGATCGGCGCGATGGCCGAACCTAACTACGTAGCGATGTCTCCACACAACTACAACTCGACTGTCCTGGGCCTCGCCGCCACGGTGCAGGCCGCGGCCACGATGCCAAACTTCCTCATCACCGAATACTTCGTGCCGTATGAAGAACTGGGCATGAAGGTATCAAACCCGCTCGTCCAGTCAGGCGGCTACATCCAGCTCCCGACAGGTCCCGGCCTGGGCATCGAAATAGACGAAACAACCTTCGACCAGTTCGCCTACCAGCGCTTCCCAACACGCGCACTGCGGACGTGGAGAGACGAGGGGCCATAGAGGCTGTCCGCTCACCTGACGCGGTCATGTCCCCCACTCCCGGTGGGAGAGGGCTGGGAGCCTGCCCTTCCGGGGAAGGGTGAAGAAGGTTCAAGGCCCTGTCCGATACGTGTTTGGCTCCCTGAAGGGCGTTCAGGTAAAGGTCCCTCGTCCTTCCGTGTCCGGAAGGATCGGGATGACGGACGACCGGCAAATACACCGTAGGCGCGACGCCAGCATCGCTTCCTGAGGCTCTCGAAGGTTGTGCTCCCCAACAACCCCCGAACCACCCGAACCCTCCTGCGCAAACGCGCCGCCAACCCCCTACAGCGCGTACCCCGCAGCAACCTTCCGCACCGCCGCCACAACATCGTCCAGGTCTGCCCCCGTCATATCCGGGTACAGCGGCAACAGCGTCAACTCCCGCCGGACACGTTCGGCAATCGGCAGATCAGCCGGCGGCGACATCTCGCGGAACAGCGGGTGGGATGGGCCGAACTCATCGTCGGCGATGCGGACGTTCTGCACACCCTCGGCGTCCAGCGCGTCCGACAGCCTGTCCAGCGGCGCCGTGAAAGCAACCTCATCAAACCGCACCGGGAGGTACGACGGACCGACCTCGATATCCGGCCGTGGCAGATCTCCTTCAACAAGACGTAATCCTTCCACCCCACGCAGCCCCTCCACCATGTAACCAAGATGCGCCCGTCTCGCCGCCAGCATCTCGTCAACGCGCTGCAACTGCGCCAGCGCGAACGCTGCCTGCATCTCCGTGAGTCGATAGTTGTTACCAACCCGCACGATCTCGTAACCATCCAGCGCCGCTCCCGGTCCTTTGTCCTTGCCGTGATCGCACACCGAGCGCGCCACCGCCGCCAGCCCGTCGTCGTCGGTCGTGAGCACTCCGCCCTCGCCCGCCGCCGTCAGCACCTTCGACTGCTGCAAAGACCAGCACGCCATCGCCCCGATCGTTCCCGCCTTTCGGCCCCGGTACACCGTCCCGTAGGCGTGCGCGCAGTCCTCGATCACCGTCAGCCCATGGGCGCCCGAGACCGACATCAACTCGTCCATCTCGACCGGGTAACCGAACCAGTGGACGGGTACCACGGCGCGCGTTCGGGGCGTCACTGCGCTCTCGACGCGCGCCGGGTCCAGGCAGATCGTCACGTCATCCACATCGGCGAACACCGGCGTCGCCCCCGCCAGCAGCACCGTGTACGCGGTCGACGAAAACGTCAGCGGCGGCACGATCACCTCGTCGCCCGGACCGACGCCTGCGGCGACAAGCGAAGCGTGCTGCGCCGTCGTACCGGAACTGAACGCCACGGCATGACGCGTTCCTGCGAACTCGGCGAACGCTGCCTCGAACTCCAGGACCTTGTGCGCGTCGGGGTAGACCGATCCGAACACGCCGCTCTCGAACACATCGATCACGCCGCGCAGCTCCGGATATCCGTACGTCACCTTGAAGAACGGAAGCCGGTCGCTCCGCACGGGCACGCCGCCATCGATCGCCAGTTCTTCTGCCATGTTCAGATCACCTCTCCGGCCCGGGCGCCCGTGTGGCCTTGCGGCGACACGGTCACCTCGCCGTTGACGACGACCCAGTCGATCCCGATCGGGTATTCCTGGGGTCGTTCGTAATCCGCCTTTTCGATTACTGTCGATGGGTCGAAGACCACCACATCGGCCTTTAGCCCTGGCCGCAATACACCGCGGTCCCACACCCCGACCCGAGACGCCGGGATCGATGTCATCTTCTGGACCGCGGTCTCCCATGTGAGCACGCCGCGCTCCCTGACATACCGTCCGAGTACTCGCGGAAAAGTGCCGTAGGAGTTTGGCCGGTCCTGGTAAGCAAGCGGACCTTCCGGGGATAGCGCGAAAGCGTCAGCAGTGGGCACGCCGAGCGGATGGGCGAGGAGCATGTCGATGTCCGCATCGCACTTGATTGTTGGCGCAATCCAGAACCCGGCGTCGTCTTCCGCAAGCATCTTCATTGCGGCATCGACCGGCGGCTCACCACGCTCCGCTGCTATCTCGCCGATAGTGCGGCCCATCCATCCACGATTCTCTGGCAGGTTGGCACGACACACCAGGTAATCGTCCCAGTCCGGCCTCATCGAAGTGCCGTCCGTCCCGGACTCCAGTTCAGCGCCGGCTCGCACCCTCAGTTCCGGGTCACTGAGCCGTTCAAGCGTGGCATCCAGGCCGCCCTCGCGCATCCATAAGGGCAGGCTCTGGGCGAGCGGGCCGCCGCCGCGCAACCACGGCGTCACGTCCCATGATGCATCTACTCCCCGTTCCCGTGCCTTTTCCACCAGTTCTACAGCGGCCCCGGCCTGCCCCCACACCTCGCGTCCGGCAGGGTAGAGGTGCGATATGACCAGCGGGCAACCCGCCCGTTCCGCTATCGAGATCGCTTCCCGGACCGACTTCAGAAGGTTGGCCGCCTGCCCCCGCATGTGTGTGTGATAACCAAATCCGTGACGTTTCAGCGGTTTCGCGGCCGCCACGATCTCGTCCGTGTCAGCGAATACGGTGTGCTGGTAGGTGAGCCCCGTGGAAAAGCCGCGAGCGCCCTGCTCAAGAGCCTCCTCGATCAGCCGTGCCATCTGCGCACTTTCGTCCGCGGTGGCAGGCCGGCTCGCCGCGCCGGTCGCCACTGCGCGCACCGGCTGGTGGCCGACCAGCGTGCCGACGTTTACCGACGGCCGGATCGAGCGCACGGTTTCCATGTACCCGGCCACGCTGTCCCATGACCACTCGTAACCGTCGAAACCGAACAACGGCGCGCCCCGCCGGTACTCTTCCCGCGTCTCGTCGGTAACGGGTGCTGCGGACATCCCGCATAACCCGACTATGAGCGTCGTCACGCCTTGTCGAACCATGCTCTGTGCGTGTGGGTCCACGAGGAAGGTAACGTCTGAATGGGAGTGCTCGTCTATGAAGCCCGGCGCGACGAAGCGCCCGGAGGCGTCGATCACGGCATCGGCCTCTCGCTCCGAAAGCGCGCCGATGGCGCCGATCCGCCCGTCCGTGATCGCCAGGTCCGCGCGGAGCGCGGGCGACCCGGTCCCGTCCAGCAGACGACCGCCGCGGATCAACAGGTCAAACGCCACGTGGTTAACCTGATTCCAGGACGCGCCTGATCCCGGCGATCACGTCCGACTTATCGGGCAGAACGTACGGGCTCAGGTGAGCGCTGTGTGGGACCGGCACTCCGGGGTTGGCGACCCGGATGATCGGTGCCTTCAACCGGTCGAAAGCGTCGCTTTCGGCCACCATCGCCGATACCTCCGCCCCGAAACCGCCCCGTCGCACCGCCTCATGAACGATCACCAGGCGTCCGGTTTTACGTACCGATCGCAACACCGTATCGAGATCGAACGGAACAAGAGTTCTCGCGTCGATCACCTCGATGCCGATACCTTCGGATGCGAGTTCCTCTGCGGCCTCCAGCGCCACCGGGACCATGTTCAGCCACGACACCACGGTCACGTCGTCGCCGCGGCGTTGTACCGATGCCTGTCCCAGCGGAATGGCGACAGGCTCCTCAGCGACCGGGCCTTCGGCGTTATAGAGGCCGGTGTGCTCAACGAATACAACCGGATCAGGATCCTGGATTGAAGCGATCAGAAGACCCTTGGCGTCGGCCGGCGTGGACGGTGCGACGACCTTGAGCCCGGGGACGTGCGCCACCCACGCCTCGAGCGCCTGCCCCGTGTACACATTGCCGTTGCTCATGTTCACCGTGCGGACGACGAGCGGCGCCGAGTAGCCGCCGTTCGATGCGTAGCGCATCTTGGCCGCGCTGTTTGCCAGTTGGTCGAGCGCGATGGTCAACGCGCCGGTGAACTGGAGCTCGATTACAGGACGTCTTCCGACCATCGCCGCGCCCACCGCAAGGCCCGTAAAGCCAGATTCCGAGATCGGCGTGTCAAAAACGCGGTCGGGGCCAAACCGCTCCCGCAGCCCCGTGGTGACATTCTCAATACCGCCGTACCCGGCCACGTCTTCGCCGAAGATGAATACCCGTTCGTCGGCTTCCATCTCCTGGCGCAAAGCCTCGTTGATGGCGGCGCGCATCGTCAGGTTTCTCATATCCCGCTCGCTCCCGCCGATTCGTCGTAAACGTTTGTCAGAGCGCTGCCCGGAACCGGTGGGGCCGTCGCCTGCGCTTCCGCGACAGCCTCTTCCAGCTCACGGTCCAACGAGTCTGATATCAGTTGCACGGCATCCCTGTCGATCTGTCCCCCGGCGATGAGCCGATCCTCCAGGATCGTGATCGGATCCCGCGCCGTCCAGCGTTCGATCTCCTCTGCCGGACGTGTCTCGCGCAGGAACGGGTAATGCTTCTCGAATCGATACGTCTTGCACTCGATCAAGGTCGGTCCGTCGCCTCGCCTCGCTCGCTCCACCGCCTGCCGGGTCGCCTCGTTGACGGCGATCACGTCCTGGCCGTCCACCACGATCCCCGGGAATCCGTATCCCGCCGCGCGATCTGCAACATCATCGACAGCCATTCCTGCCGATGTTGGCGCGGTCTGGAAGTGCAGATTGTTCTCGCAGATAAACACCACCGGCGCCTTTCGAACGGCGGCAAGATTCAGCCCCTCGTGGAAATCACCCCGGGCCGTTGCGCCATCACCGAAAAAGCACACCGTCA
>JASLLE010000111.1 GCA_030747175.1 Dehalococcoidia bacterium
CGAACCGCTGCCTGGAACTCGTAGTGACCGAGCGCTGCCGCCTGCCCACCGTGTGACGGATCGCCGATCTCTGACAGGAGCAGCTCAAGCAGGGTCTTACGATACTCGACGATCTCCTCTGTGTGCGTCCGTATGCTCATCCCCGGCTCGGAGAAAGCGGTGCATGACGCGACCGTCTCTTTGCGGCCATCCACCTCCACCTCGACCAGGCACATCCGGCACGTGCCCTGCGGCTCGAGCCGATCGTCGTAACAGAGCGTTGGCACGCTTGCGCCCGCGTCGCGCAGCACCGCCAGCACCCGTCCACCGGGGCGGTTCGGAACTGCTACCCCATTAACGTCGATCGGGGCTTCGGTGGCTACAGAAGTCATGCGTCGGGGAGCTTCTCCGGCCAGTGAGAATCCGAGGGCGGCTCAGGTCCCGAGAACGCCGATGATCTGGCCATCATCGTCCAGATCGATGTCGAACGCATTTGGCCTCGGTGGCAAACCCGGGAGTGTCATTATGTCACCCGCAAGCGTGACTATCTGGCGCGCGCCCGCCGATATCCGCAGCTCCTGAATCGGGAGGACATGGCCGGTGGGTACGTTGCGCAGGCGGGAATCCGCCGAGACCGAGAGATGGGTCTTTGCCATGCAGATCGGGAACTTCCAGCCATTCGCTTCGAACCGTCGCGCGGTCGTCCGGGTCATGCGACCCCACAGCACACGATCCGCCCCGTAGAGCCGATCCGCCATCGTCTCAACTTTGTCGATGGTCGAGTCGTCATCGTCGTAGAGCAACGACACATCAGACCCGCGATCCGCTACCTCCACGACGGCCGCCGCCAGATCTGTCATACCGTCGCCGCCCTCTGCAAACCCGTTCGCCTCAGCGACAGCGTCGGCCCCGGCATCCAGGGCGGCCGCAGCCACCGCCTTCAACTCTTCCGGCGTGTCTTCAGGAAATCGGTTGATCGCCACGACTGCGTTAAGTCCGAACATACTCGTAATCCGGAGGGCGTTCCGCAGGTTGTCCGTGCCGGTCTTAACGGCATCGGCGTCCGGGGCAGACAGGTCTTTCAGTTCTACGCCGCCGTGGTACTTCAACCCGCGCACCGTGCAAACGACGACCGCCGCGTCCGGCCTCGGGCCGCCCTGCCGGACCTTGATATCCATGAACTTCTCAAACCCGAGGTCCGCCCCGAATCCGGCTTCCGTGACGACGTAGTCCGCCGACGCCACTGCCAGCCGATCGGCGAGGATCGAGCTACAGCCGTGAGCGATGTTGCCGAACGGCCCCATGTGGACCAGCGCCGGCTGCCCCTCAAGGGTCTGGCAGAGATTCGGTTTGATGGCATCGCGTAGCAGCGCCATCATCGATCCTACCGCGCCGATCTGTTCCGCCGAAACCGGCGTGCGGTCGCGAGTCCAGCCAACGACGATCTTGCCCAGCCGGGCGCGCAGGTCTTCGTACCCATCGGCGAGGGCCAGTATCGCCATGATTTCCGAAGCGGCGCTGATGTCGTACCCGGTCTGGCGCATCGGGCCATCGCCGTTCAGCCCGACCGTCGCATTTCGGAGCGCCCGGTCTTCGGCGTCCGTGACGCGACGCCAGGTGATGCCGTCCGGTTCGAATCCGTCGATCTGGTGTCGGAACACCACGTTATCGGTCATCGCAGCCAGCAGATTGTGCGCTGACATCATGGCGTGGAAGTCACCGGTCAGATGGAGATTGATGTCCTCCGCCGGTTGCACCGTCGCCCTGCCGCCTCCGGTGCCGCCGCCCTTTTGTCCAAATACGGGGCCAAGCGAGGGCTGCCTTATCGTCAGCGCAGGTCGTTTACCGATCTTCGCCAGTCCCTGGACCAGCCCGACCGCTACGGTCGACTTGCCTTCCCCGGCGGGTGTCGGCGTTATCGCCGTGATTACGATCAGCTTCCCGGGTCCTCCGTTGGCATCGCCGGAAGGAAACGAATCGAGCGGGATCTTCGCCTTATCGCGCCCGTACGGCTCGATATCGCTGGCGGAAATCCCGAGATCGGACGCAACGTCGGCTATGGGTCGCAATCAATTTCTCCTGGTATTCGGCGGGCTGCCGCTGGCATGTGGCGTATTAACTGCCGCGCGTACCGAATTCACTTTCGGACATTGCGGCACGTTCCGGCCAGCTTTGGACGCCCCGCGTTTGGGCCATTCCTTGACCGCGTAAACCGGCAGCAAGCGCCTGATCGCTCCTCGTCGGCATATCCATGCGCCACCAGCAGCCCCGATCACCATCATCGACGCCACCCGGTCCCAGAGGATGAATCGGTCCGGCATTAAAGAGTTCACCGGGGCCGCAAACGTGAGCATGAGGCCCACAGCGAGAACGGCCCGGGTCAGGGAAGGCCCCACGATCGCTGAACGGCCGGATGCGTCCGACGCCCTTTTTGATTGACAGATAAACCGTCATCCCATCGGCACGGTTTGTTGTTGAACGTTCATACGGATCAGATGCGGCAGGCGGAGACGCGATACTCGTATCTCGAACATTTTCGGAGGATGGGATAGCCCGTAGAGGATCTCCCGCCCGGCCCCCGGCCGAGACTCATACCACCGGCCGGCTCGCGAAGAGGGGCGGCGCATGGAGCGCCGCCCCTCTTCTGTTTGCTCTTCGTCTTTTGCCCTAGATAAACAGTGGGCCGAAGATTACGGACACAACCGCCATCAGCTTCAACAGGATGTTGATCGCCGGGCCAGACGTGTCCTTGAACGGGTCGCCGACCGTGTCGCCGACGACCGCGGCGGCGTGCTCGTCAGAGCCCTTGCCGCCGTGGTGTCCCAGCTCCACGTACTTCTTGGCGTTGTCCCATGCACCGCCCGCATTGGCCATGAAGATGGCCAGCAGAAAACCGGAGACGATTGAGCCGATCAACAGCCCTCCCAGCGCCTCGGCCGATATCAGCGCGCCAACCAGTACAGGCGAGACCACGGCGATCAATCCCGGCAGGAACATCGCCTTGAGCGCGCCCTGCGTGCTGATATCCACGGCGCGTGCGGCGTCCGGCTTTACGCCCTCTTTGCCCTCGCGCAGCCCGGGAATGTCAGCGAACTGGCGTCGCACTTCAACGATCATCGCGTTCGCAGCCGTGCCGACGGCCTGCATGGTCAGGGCGGCGAACAGGAACGGCAACATGCCGCCAAGGATCATTCCGACAAGGACCTGCGGTTCGACGATCGACAGGTCTTCCAGTTTGATGCCCGTCACGGTGACGTAAGCCACCATCAGCGCCAGCGCGGTCAGGACAGCGGAACCGATGGCAAAGCCTTTACCGGTCGCCGCGGTAGTGTTCCCCAGGGCATCCAGCGCATCGGTGCGGTCGCGTACTTCGGGATCAAGATGCCCCTGTTCCGCGATACCGCCCGCGTTGTCTGCAACCGGGCCGTAGGCATCGGTCGCAAGTGTGATCCCGAGAGTGGAGAGCATTCCGACGGCAGCAAGCGCAACGCCATACAGCCCTGCAAGTTCATCAGCGATCAGGATCCCGGCCACAATTGCGACCGCGGGTATCACCGTGCTGAGAAGTCCCATCGCAATACCCGCGATGATCACCGATCCAGCCCCGGTTTCGGACTGTTTCGCGATCCACTGCGTCGGTTTGTTTTCATAAGAGGTGAAGTACTCGGTGGCGGTCCCGATCACCTGCCCGACGACAAGACCCGTAACCACAACCCACAGCAGGTCGTAGCTCAGGTCGAGGGCGTTGATCACCAGAGCTGTGGCCGCCAGCGCCAGTATTCCGGCGCCGAAGATACCGGTCCTGAGGGACCAGAGCAGCCGTCCCATTGTTGCCTCGGGACCGGTGCGTACCAGGAATGTTCCGACGATGGAGGCGATGATTCCTATGCCCGCAATCGCCATCGGAAGTACAAGTAGCGCAGAGTCAAACGAACCCTCCTCCAGCGAGAAGAATCCTGCGCCGATCGTGGCCAGCGCCAGGGATGCGATCATCGCCCCGACATATGACTCAAACAGGTCGGCGCCCATCCCGGCGACGTCGCCGACGTTGTCTCCAACGTTGTCAGCAATTGTCGCGGGATTGCGTGGATCGTCCTCCGGGATGCCGGCCTCTACCTTGCCGACGAGGTCGGCCCCGACATCCGCAGCCTTCGTGTAGATGCCACCGCCGACACGTGCGAAGAGGGCGATCGAAGAAGCGCCAAAACCGAATCCGGCGACTATGTTCGGATCCCGGAATATCATCCACAAGATCACAATTCCAAGAAGCCCGATGCCGGTGACGGTAAGCCCCATCACCGTACCGCTGCCGAACGCGACCCGTAACGCGGGATTCAGACCGTTTTGTGCGGCCGTGGCGGTCCGGGTGTTGGCTCGCACGGCGATGTTCATACCGACGTACCCGGCGAGGCCAGATCCGATAGCGCCCAGGAGATACGCAATCGCGGTCCACGGGCCTTCCGCATCCACGCCCGTGTCGCGGGCGGCGTCGTTCAATTCATCGATCTTGTCGTTGTCGAGAACGTTGAAGTCCACGAACAGCGCAATGATCACCGCGACGACGATGACGAACACCGAGAGGATCAGGTATTCGCGTTTCAAAAAGGCGTTCGCACCCTCTTTGATCAGATCACCGATCTCGCGGACTTCGTTCGAGCCCTGGTCTTTCCGAAGCACTCCGATCGCCGTTATGGCAGCGGCGATCAGTCCGATCACCCCGGCCGCAATTGCGAACCAGAGAAACTCGGGAGCGTCTTTCATCGGCTCCAAATTTATTTCCCCTTAATGAAACGAAGACGCGCCGAGGCAAGTCTTCGGGACGTCCATCGGATATCTGGCGTTCACGAATCGAGCGTCAGATTGCAACGTTCCTCACGTGCCGGAACGTTCTGAATTCCAACGTGAAAAGCTATCACCGACACCGTTCAAGGGTCAATGAAATTCAGGGCGCGTCTACGAAATCCGCCGGGTGGACCACCTGATCGAATACGAGCGTAACCGCCGGCATGTCGGTTAGCGACGTTCCGGTCCGAACCCCGCCGCCCGCCGGCGGCTGTGGCCTATTTACAGTACCCGGACGCCTCGGTCACGGTGTTCGCCACCGGGTCCAGGGTCCATGTGTACGACTTGAGTCCAAGAGAGGCGACCAGTTCCCACTTATCGCCCACTACCTTTACCGAGCTGTAGCTTCCCTGGGGCGCGTCACATCCGTTCGCTTCAATAAGCTGTTTGGTGAGTGCGCTCGCTTCCGTTTCGCTCAGTCCGCCCGGATTCGAGTCACCGCCATCATCCGAACCACCACCGCACGCCACCAGAACGGTCAACGCGGCGACACTCGCCACGATCAGGAATAGCCATTTTGCCCGCATAGTACCCCCCGAGGAGTCAGGCCATTCGTCCAACTGTTCAGTCATAGGACTCAGGCGCGTTATTTTCAGCGAGTCCAAAGGTAACAGAACGCTGCGCAACAGGGCATGGATCACACCCACACGAACGGAGGAATGGCGATCCGTTGAACTCGACCCGGTTGGGAAACCGCCCCGCCGCTGCTTGAGACGCGCCGCTATCCGATCAATTGGACCAGTTCACGGGCAGCAGCGGTCGGATCCGGCGCCATGCCAACGGCGCTGATCACACACACCATCTCGGCGCCCGCCTCGATCACCGGCCCAACGTTTGAGGCGTTGATCCCGCCGATAGCGGCGATCGGGCGATCAACCTGTTTCCGAATTTCCGCCAGCGTCTCGAGACCGGCGGATACCGTCACCTCTTTCGTGGGCGTACCGTATATCGCTCCCACAGCGATGTAATCCACATCATCGGCGATCGAGACCAACGCTTCCTGCATCTGGTGGTTAGACGTCCCGATCATCTGTCCCGGATCGAGCACCTTGCGCGCCGCCGCCACAGGCAAATCCGTCTGCCCAACGTGCAGGCCGTCCGCCCCGCTCAGAACGGCGACATCGGCGTCGTCATTCATGAAGAACAGAGCGCCGGCTTCGGCGCAGAACTGCTTTATCCGCACCGCCGTCTCCAGCATCGGGCCTTTATCCGAAATCTTGTCCCTCAACTGAATTATCGTGGCGCCTCCGTCCAGCGCTGCCCGCGTCACGTCCTCCGGCGACCGGCCACCTGTGTGCTCCGGATCGACGATCACATAGAGGCCCCGAAGACGATTCTGGCCGTCGTTTGATCCCATGTCGTGTACAAACCTCTGTACGGGCAGCCGTCGCGGTTGGAATTTCAGATCGCTGTGAAGGGCGGGGAGTGTAGCATGTGCCGGTCGCTGAATCGGACCCCCGGCGGGCTGGTGAATCGCCCATATGTCGGAGCCGGTTTTACGAACGCCACCGCAACCCACATTGGAACTTCATCACATGTCTGATTACAAGGTCAACGAAGATCAACTGCTCGGATGGATCGACTCGCTCTCCAACTGGGGACGCTGGGGTGATGACGATGAGCTCGGGACGCTCAACAACCTGTCTCCAGAGTTGACGAAACGCGCCCTTGATCTGGTCGAAGACGGCACGACCGTCAGTTGCGCGGCCCCCCTCGTCTTCAACGAGGCCGAGGCCGACGTTCCCCGCCCTCCGGTCCACTACATGGTCGGCGCCGGCGAGGCTTATCGGCCCGGGGATGGGCCAGGGCGGCAGGTGGCGATGGATTTCTTCGGACTGATCTTCCACGGCCACACCGTTACCCACATGGACAGCCACGCCCATTTCATGTGGGACGGATACCTGTACAACGGCCGCCCATCATCATCCGTCAAGATCCGAGAGGGCGCTACCGAGGGAGATATATCGGTCACCCACAGGGGAATCATCACCCGGGGAGTGCTCGTAGACGCGGCTCGCGGACGCGGAGTTGACTTCATCGAGCGCGGCGACGGCGTGGGACTGGCGGATATCGAAAAGGCGGAGAAAGACGGCGGATTCAGGGTCGGCAAGGGCGACGTGCTCCTGATGCGCACCGGGCAGTTCGGTGAACGGCAAAGAAGCGGCCCGGTAGATGTGAACACGGCGGGCTCTTCCGGTCCCCTCCCGGAGCTTCTTCCCTTCTTCAAGGAACGCGACATCGCCGTGATGGGCACCGACACCGGAAACGACGTGACGCCCACCCAGTCCGAGATATTCACCAATCCCGTACACCAGGTGTTCATCCCGGCGATGGGCGGATGGATCCTGGACAACGCGTGGCTGGATGATCTCGCAGAAGAGTGCGCACGACGCGGTCGCTGGGAGTTCCTGATCAACATCCTGCCGCTGAGGCTCAAGAACGTGACCGGGTCGCCGGTCAACCCGGTAGCCGTTTTCTAGTTCCTTGTCCTTCGCGTGGGGGTGAACGTTTCCCCCTCTCCCGGTGGTAAAGGCCCACCCACATAAAAGGTGAGGGAGGACAAAGGTCAGGCCGCAACGCGCCTCATCAGCTAGCCGGCCTTCCGGTGAAGGTCCCTCGGCTACGCTCGGGATGACGTTCTCCTGAAGTCCTACCCCTCAACCGCGCCCTTAATAACCTCGAACCGTCGCACCGCGCCACCGACGCCGAACTCGATGGCGACCGCGTCGATGCGCCAATCCTCAGGCGGCGAATCCATCGCCTGCATATATGAGTAGGCAACGGCGATCAGGCGGTCAGACTTGGTAGCGGTGATCGATTCTTCGGGCAGACCGTAAGCTCTGCCGCGCCTTGATTTCACTTCGATGAAGGTTAAGATCGGCCCATCCCATGCGACCAGGTCGACTTCGCCTTCCCGGGTACGAAAGTTGCGGTCTATTACGCGATAACCACGGTTCGCCAGGCGCTCTGCGGCGATCTCCTCTCCACGCCGGCCCAGTTCTCCCCGTCCCCCATCAGCAGATCCGTCCCCGTAACTAGCGGACGCAGAGGGCATCAGATCGAACCGACGGGGGTCCCGTAAATGGCGACGGCTTCACGGACCGGAGCGAAGGTTAGCCGGTGGCCGGCGATGGGGCCCAACTCCCGCAGGGCCTCCAGGTGTGTCGCCGTGCCGTACCCTTTGTGTGCAGCGAATCCGTAGCCCGGGAAGCGCGTCTCCCACACCGTGGCCATAAGCCGATCCCGGGTGACCTTGGCGATGATCGAGGCGGCGGCGATGCTGCGGCAACGGGCGTCGCCTTTCACCATTGATGTCTGTGGAACAGGTATTCCGGGCAACTCCACCGCATCGATCAACAGATGATCCGGAACCGGTTCAAGGAGGTCTACCGCCCGGGCCATGGCGTTCCTGGTAGCAGCCACTATCCCGATCCGGTCTATCTCCGCGGCGTCCGCTGCGCCGCATGCGTAACCGATGGCGTACTTCTCGATGTACGCGGCGGCGCGATCACGTTGGCCCGGCGAGAGTTGTTTGCTGTCACGAATTAACTGGAGACCGTCGAGGGGCAACTCGAATGGAAGGATCACTGCCCCGGCCACGACCGGTCCCGCGAGGGTGCCTCGTCCGACCTCGTCGACGCCGGCCGCGGCGTTATAGCCGCGTTCCCGCAGGGCGGTTTCGAACGAGTCATCTGGAAGGGAGCGTTTAGACGTGGCAGCCACCGGGAAGGCAGACCTCTTTGCTCGGACGGGACCATGGTCGTGGACGTAAGAATCGATGGCCGGAGCATACGTGTTCCCCGGTCCTTCGAGAGCCTCGGGACACGGGCGAGAGGTTGAGGAATCGGGCGAGAGTTCAGGATGCGGACGTGGCGAGACGAACGCGCCGTAGTCACTCCCAATGACGAAACCCTAGTTGCCGAGGCCCCGCAAGATTCCCCGCAGATACGCAACCTGGCCGAGGTGCTGCGACTCCTCCACGAGCACATGCCCCAGCACCCATGCGATCGTCGGCGGCTCGCCCCGGGCACCTTCTCTCGTCTGCCCGAGATCGTCCGCCGTCACGGTATCCAGGTTAACCAGGGATTGTGCGCGGACCGCGTCGAAGTACTCAAAAATGTCGGCGATCTCAAGTTTCGGAAACTCGGCCACTATCTCTGCCGTATCCCCTGCCCCGCTTCGCTCGGCGGGCAGCCGAAACTTCGTGCAGAATTCGCCGGCAATCCAGACCGGTTCTCCCTGTCCGATGTACCGGTTGTACCAGTGGTCTTCCGCCCGGGCCATGTGCCACACGGTCCATGCGATGTGGTTCGAGTTTGGCGATGGCTGCCAGTACAGCTCGACCGGTGTCAAACCGTCCACAGCCTCTTTGACCCCCGTCAAATACTCATCAAGGCCGTTCCGTGCGACATCCCTGTGATCCATGCGAGACCCTCTTACATTCCAACAGTAAGTTA
>JASLLE010000112.1 GCA_030747175.1 Dehalococcoidia bacterium
ACGGTGGCGCAGATGATGGACCAGATAGGGGTCGCCACTTCAAAGGGCGTTACGACCGTCCTGATGCAGGGCGGGCTGAACGACGCCTTGCCGCTCGAGTACTACGTTGAGATGGTCAGCGAAACGGCACGGCTCTACCCGGAGGTGACGCCGCACTACTTCTCAGCGCCCGAGATCATGAAGATGACGGACGTGTCCGGGAAATCGATCCGTGAGGTTCTCCAGGCGCTCAAGAATGCCGGGTATCGCTCACTGCCGGGAGGGGGATCAGAAATCCTTTCCAACCGTGTGAAGGCGGAGATCAGCCGTTTCAGGCCAAAGGGCACGGTGGATGACTGGACCCGAATTCACGAAGAGGCGCACGCCATCGGCCTGCGGAGCACCGCCACGATGATGTACGGACACATCGAGACGCCGGAAGAGATCGTTGAAAGCCTCGGGCACATACGAGACGTTCAGGACAGGGCGGACGCCATCGGCCAACCGGGGTTCACGGCGTTCATCCCGTGGAGCTACAAGAGGGACAACACGGGCCTCGCCCAGAAGGTGAAGGGGGAGTCCGGTCCAAACGAGTACCTGAGGGCGATCGCCCTGTCCAGGATCTTCCTGGATAACGTGAAGCACATCCAGGCGTCCTGGTTCTCGGAAGGCCGTAAAACCGGCCAGGTGGCGTTGCACTTCGGCGCAGACGATTTCGGCGGCACGTTGTTCGATGAGAACGTGATGCAGGCGGCCGGATTCTTCAACCGGACCACGGTGTACGAGGTCAAGAACGTGATCTCCGACGCCGGGTTCGCGCCGGCCCAACGCACTACCGAGTACGACATCCTGGAGCGTTTCGGCGACCACCTTCCGGATGAACCGGACCTCGCTCCGTCGATAGCAGCGTCCGGCGGTTAAGCCCGCCCGGTGGTTTCAACAGAATCCCAGCGTGTGTACGTGAATCGCTGCGCTCGCATCACACCCCGACGACTTCGGCACAGATAACTTTAAGGAACGCGGACAAATGACAGATCAGAGACCGCTCTCAATCGGCCACAGCCCGGACGCCGATGACGCATTCATGTTCTACGCGCTGGCGCATGAGCATGTGACGGTGCCCGGCCGGGAGATCCAGCACGTGATGGAGGACATCGAATCGCTGAACAATCGGGCCGTCACGGGCGATTTAGATGTAACCGCTATCTCCGCAGCCCAGTACCCGCAGATAGCGGACAAGTACCGAATCATGGCCTGTGGCGCTTCGATCGGGCGCAACTACGGCCCGGTCATCGTGTCTCGTGCCGACATGTCGCCGTGCGACCTCGCCGGCAAAAAGATCGGTGTGCCGGGCGAGTTCACGACATCGTACCTGCTGTTGCGGATCTTCGTGGACGTGCCGTTCACGCCCGTATTCCTGGACTTTGATGCCGTCGGAGGCGCAGTAGACGACGGCACGGTTGACGCAGGCATCCTGTTGCACGAAGGGCAGATCCTGTACGAGCGACAGGGCTATCACAGGGTTCTCGACCTGGGCGCCGAGTGGTTCTCGGCGACAAACCTGCCCATCCCACTGGGGCTGGACTGCGTGCACCGCAGGATGGGTAATGAAGAGCAGTCAGCCGTCGCACGGGCCCTGCATGACGCTATCGTCTACGCCCGTACCAACGAGGATGACGCCCTGGAGTACGCGCTCCAGTACGGACGCGGTATCGAGAAAGAGGATGCCCGAAGATTCGTACGGATGTACGTCAACCAGGACACGGTAGATATGGGAGACGAGGGACGCAGGGCGCTTGAAAAGTTGTTCGGGATGGCGGCGGAACGGGGCATCATCGCCGAAGTTCCGCCGATAGACCTGGTGCCCGTTAGCTAGGGCAATCGTTCAGGCGGCTATCCAGGAGCGCCTGCCGTTGTCGTCAAAGAACGCCACGGAGGCTGTTCCGTTTGGCGCCAGCCAGATGGCACAACGCATGCGGCCATCGGTATCGGCGAGGACGACGTGGGGCGACCCATCTCCGAGGCGTCCGATTACGGCACGTGTGTGGCCGTCATCATCGACCATCTCGAACCTTTTGGCGCGGACGACTTCAGGCACATCGTCCGGGACGAAATCGAGAGACGCCAGCCACTCTTCTCGTTCACGTCTGGTTCTGTCTTCCCTGGCCTTCAGCGTGATCGTGTCGATGAGGCTGAGTATTACCGCGATGGTCCCGAAATCCGTCTCAAGATAGGCAACCACCTGTTCTGCGCCTTCCCCTGTGGGCCGGGGAAATTCATTGTTCCGGCCCTCAAGCCAGGTGATTTCGTCGATCTTACAGTCGTAGCCGAGCTTGATCAGGAGCGGTTGCGCAGCGGCTGTCACCTTTCTGGTGACGCGAACGAGGGTTTTCTGAAGCTCGTCCTCGTATTCCGCGACCCAGCGGCCGCGCATGCCGGCCGAAAGTGAGCTCGCCGTTGAATCGTCCAGGTACAGACCGAAAGTACCGGTGAGGGTCCCATCGATCGGCGCTATGAAAGTAAAACCGTCGCCGGTCTTCTCCATATCGACCGGCTCGACATCGGCGGTCGTTATTTCGCTACCGAATTCCTGTTCCCAGACGTATTTAATCGGGGCGATGAACGCGCTGATCACTTCCCGATGCATTCAATCCTCCGGAGCCCGCCGTTATCGTCCCGGTGGCGGACGCGATTTCCTACCGCCGATCGACTGGCGGGACATCGATTCACGTCAATTACGGTAAGGGGACCGCACCCGGGACGAATCGGGGATTTTCGCAGTCCCTTGAGTGCGGACTCACGTATCTGGAGTATGAGATGACTTGCAGTCAGGGGTTGAAATGGGCGGGGAATCACGAGAATGGAACCTCCCGGCCGGCAACGCGCCTGTACTGACACCGGCCAACGATTTCATTTACAGATAAGGCATCGACTTGAAAATCCCTCTTTTCGTAGTCGCAGCGGCTACATTCGTACTGGCGGCCGCCGCATGTGGTGGCGACGGTGATCCGGAATCGGTGGCGACACCCGTACCGGGTTCGACGGCGACCACCACGTCCGGACCCTCGGCCTCTTCAGGCGTGCGCGACGGGGTACCGGCGGACGCGTCCTTAGATCCAACTGTCGTACTCCCCGCGATCTCGGCTGCGATGGCCGATGCCGGGAGCTGGCAGGTGCATGCGCAGATGACCGTGAACAACGACTCGGATGCCGGGGAACGGTTGCTCCTCACTACTATCAACGCAGCGAGGTCTGGACCGGGCGTCAACATCGTCTTTACAAGCAGCAACGCCACGACGGGATCGATTTCCGGCTCGACAAGCTCCGAGACCCGGATCGTCGACGGCACACGGTATCGTCGCGATCCGAATAGCGGCGAATGGACCGTCAGCGATGCAAGTGATGCATCTCCGGGTCTGACGGTCGATGTCGCGGTTGTGGAGCAGATCGACGTTTCCACGACGTCGATTAACGTTACCGAGCTGGAGGGCGAAGAGGTTTTTCATGTGACCGGCACGGTACCGGGAGCGGACGCCGCTGTTACCGCGGAGGTGTTCGCCGGTGTGGGGGATCACCTGGTACGCAAGATTCGACTGGAAGGCAGTGCGCCGCCGTCCAACTTCGGAGGCCTCCTGCCCCTGTCTGACACGCTGCTTCCGCAAATCGTGGAGGCCTATTACCTGGAGTACGGCCGGCCGATCGAGGTCCATGTCCCGCCGGCCATCGAAGAAGCAGAGAACGCCGAGACGCGCACTTACCTCAGCACGATCAACCCGTACACGATGGTGGTCCCGGGAGGTCTGAGGGATGCTCCACGGACGGAGTTCGGGGGCGAAGCGTTTAGCGGGACCGGCGGCGAGATGTTGTTCATCATCGAGGAGTACCTCGACGTTGAAACCGCGTATGTCGGGGAACTGGCCGGGAAAGCTCCAAACGCCGAAACCTACGCCCGGCGGTTCGAGATCGAGATCGAAAAGTCCGAGGTGTATGAAATCGTGTCAAACGAAGCGTTCATTACCGATTCAGGCCTCGAAGCGCGACTGATCCGATTCACCGAGTCCGATGGCGACATCCAGTGGGCGCACCTGTCGTACCTCCACGCCGATGACTTCGGCTTCGGAGCAACGTATGGAGCGTTCACCGGGCGTTACAACGAGATCGAAGACGCCATTTTTGAGGCATTCCGATCCTTTGAAATCGTCGATTAGGCGACGTCAACGGACGGGAGTGCGCCGCATCGGTATATACCCTCGAATTCAGTTCCGGTAGTCCTCGGCGTTGTCGGAGGGGGTGAAACCGAGCGCTTCCCAGCCTGAAGCTGTGTCGTAGATTTTCCAGGTGTTCGCGGATGCGCCGTAGACGATCTCGTATTTGATCCCCGGGGTCTCGACGCAGGCGGAGAAGAACCCGGCCAGGTCCGGATGGCTGAACCAGCTCACGAACCCCCGCGGATCATCGCCCACGGCGTTGCTGTCAGCGATCGTCCCGAGCCGCACGCATACAACCTCCATGCCCTCGCAGTCAGAGTAGTAACGTCCGAGTGACTCACCCAGAGCCTTCGTGGCCGCATATCGGCCGTCCGGCCGTACAGGCATGTCTGCCGTTACCAGCGGAACGGTCTCGGGGTCGAGTCCGTCATAGCGGCCGGCGGCGATCGATGCCCAGGGTTCATCCGACTCGTAGTTCCCCACGACGTGCATCGAGCTCGCGAAAACGAACCTTCGTACACCGGCGGCGTGGGCCGCGTCGTACACGTTGGCCGTGGCGACTACGTTTGTCGGAAGCAGCAGGTCCCACCCGATGTCCGGCGTGTGCCGGCGTTCAGCCGCCAGGTGGATCACGGCGTCCACGCCCTCAAAAAGTGGCGAGATGGCGTCAATATCGGTGAGATCGGCGACGACAGCGCCCTCCCTTTCGAGAGGCCGGATATCGATTCCGGTCACTTCATGCCGTTCGCCAAGCGCGTCGGCGATAACGCTGCCGATGGTTCCGCCGATTCCGGTTATCAGGATCTTCACTTCAGGTTCTCCATGCCACGGGTCCAGAGTTGTCTCCAAAGTTATCCAGGCAGGCCCGGGGTTGACCTGCGCCGGGAACGGCACGAGTCTAGCCCCATTGGCCGCGATTTTTCCGGGTTGCGCCGCTCTTTATGGATATGACGGCCCAGAAATGCTTTAACGCGTAACTCGATAACTCAAAGATATGAGGTCCGATGTCCAAAGCCACCATCACCCTCGACCCGGAACGTACAGCCGGAAAGATCGATAGACGCATCTTTAGCGGGTTCCTGGAGCACCTCGGCCGTGCGATTTACGAGGGCGTGTATGACCCGGGCAACCCGTTATCTGACGAGCGCGGATTCAGGCGCGATGTCCTGGAAGCCATGCGATCGATGCGGATGCCATACGTTCGCTACCCGGGCGGCAACTTCGTGAGCAACTACGACTGGAAAGACGGTATCGGCCCGGCGGCCCGGCGGCCGGTGCGTGCCGATTTCGCATGGCAGACGAGTGAACCCAATATCTTTGGCACGGACGAGTTCATGGACTGGTGCCGGGCCGTCGGAACCGGCCCGATGATGGCGGTCAATCTCGGGACCGGCACGGCGAAATCGGCCAGTGAGATGGTGGAGTACTGCAACCACCCTTCCGGGACGTACTGGTCAGACCTGCGGCGCTCAAACGGTCACGAAGATCCGCACGATGTGAGGCTGTGGTGTCTCGGCAACGAGATGGACGGGCCGTGGCAGGCCGGGCATGTCCCGGCGGCAGAGTACGCGCTACGGGCCGAGCAGGCGGGAAAGCTGATGAAGGGCGTCGACCCGACTATTGAGACGGTCATCGCCGGATCGTCCGGTAATCACATGCCGGAGTACATGGAGTGGGACCGCGTCGCGCTTGAGTACACGTGGGATCACGTCGACTACATCTCGGCCCACCGTTACTCGCGAAACGAGCGAGACGATACGCCCTGGTTCCTCGCCGAGGGCGTGGAGATAGACCGCATCATCCAGGACTATCGCTCGCTGCTGGGTTACGTCCGGGCGGTCAAGAAATCGTCCAGACAGGTGTATTTGTCTTTCGATGAATGGAACGTCTGGTACCGGAAACGCGGCGGCGCGCACTCGAAGGGAGCATGGGCGCAGGCTCCGCACCTCATCGAAGAGGTCTACAACCTTGAGGACGCGCTGGTTGTGGCTCAGTACCTGAACGCTTTCATACGCAACGCTGACATCGTGAAACTGGCCTGCCTGGCCCAGATCGTGAACGTGATCGCGCCGGTGCTAACCCGTCCTGATGGACTCCTGTACCAGTCGATATATCACCCTTTCGTCCGATATGCGGAACTGGCCTCGGGCGACTCGTTGACGCCGGTCGTGGCCGGGCCGATGTACCGGGCCGGTGATAGAGGGGAAGTGCCCGCCCTGGACGTGTCCGCGTCATATGACGGCGGCGGTGGTCAGACCACGGTGTTTGCGGTCAATCGTGATCCCGACAACCCCGTGACGGCAACGCTGAGCGTTACCAGTCGTTCCGTATCTGCCGTTGACGGGGGTTGGCTCCTTACCGGCGACGACCCGAAGGCATACAACGACTGGGACGCGCCCGACAGGGTGGCGCCCGTGACGTGTGAAGTGTCGGTGGAAGATGGAGTTGCACGCGTAGAGATGCCGCCTATGTCAATCGTGGTGGCGAAGCTCGATACGACGGCCTAGCCGCGAAGCGTCGCAGTTGGGGCGTCTTGCGGTTAATATCGCCCCGGCGCGACCGGATACGACGTTCAGTCCGGTCTCCATGCGCCGCCGGGAGGGTAGTAAACATGATCAAGAAATTCGGGACGCTTTATGCGGGGCACGTCGATCTCGATGACGTCGGCTTCGCCGGTACCGCGGCGAATGATCGACTGTTGCCGAACGAGGAACTGGTCAAGGCATTCGATAAAGCAGCAGCCATCGCAGAGGTACTTGATCGGACCGGGTACGACACGTTCTGGCTCGCCGAGCATCACTTTCAGCGCGAGGGCTACGAGGTCATCCCGAACATCCTGATGTTGGCGACACACCTCGCTGGACAAACCAGGAACATCAGGTTCGGGTGTGGATTCAACATCACACCGATGTGGCATCCGATACGTCTCGCCGAGGACTACGCGTTGGCGGACATTCTGACCGGCGGACGGATCGTTTTCGGAGTCGGCCGGGGCTATCACACGCGTGAGGTGGAGACCTTCGGCGCCCCGTTGCTGGACAACGACGCCAACCGTGATCTGTTTGAAGAGCAGGTAGACATCATCTTCAAGGCCTTTAACGAAGATTCGTTCTCGCATCACGGCAAGCATTACGACATCCCCGCGAACGTGGAATACCGGGGATACGCCCTCGATGAGGTGACCCTGGTCCCGAGGCCGTTGACCCGTCCAGTGGAGTGCTACCAGCCGATTCAAAGCGCAACCGTGCGTGGACTCGACTTCATGGTGAAACACGGGATAAAAGGTGTCGTAGGCGGTGGAGCGGCTTCTGGAGGCGCTCCGAGCCCGATCGTAGAGGCGTGGCGGGATGCGCTTGCCCGCGACGGCCGAGACACTGAATTGGGCACCGACATGGTGGTTGGGGTATCGGTGCACATCGCCGAAACGGAGAACACGGCGATGGCCGAAGCCCGCAGTTATTTCCAGGAGAACATGAAGATGTTCGGGCCTCTCACACTGGCGCGCTCCCTGGGACCGGAGAGAGTAGACGCGCTGGGAGACCCGAAACGAGCGCCGACCGCGGGTCTGCCGACGATCGAAGATGCGGTGAAGTCCGGACAGTGGCTGTGCGGGCCTCCGGACCTGATCGTCGAGAAGTTGATGGCGCTTCAGGAGCTTTACCCTGGCCTGGAGTTCGTCAACGCCGGAAGTGTGATCGGCACGCCGCAATCGGTGATTCTTGAGCAACTTGAACAGTTCTCCAGCGAGGTCATGCCGCATTTCATGGGCGCGTGATTCGGGGTATAACGGTCACGGCTGCGATATCGATCGACATCAAGATGTACGAATCGGGGAAAATTGGCGACTGCTGAAACGTCTGAAACACCAGATGTAACTGGCGAGGCCTTTGAATCATCCGGTAACGCGCCCGGCGCGACGCAGCCCGAAGAGAGTTCCCGGCTCATGTACGGGATCTCGGCCGGCCATGGCATAAAACATTTTGGCCAGGGCGCCATCCTGATCCTGGTCCCGGAGATAAAGGCGTCGCTGGCGCTTTCCGACGTGGCCGTGGGCGGCATGTTCGCGGCGCGCGACGCTTCGATGGGGCTGGCCAACATCCCCGCCGGCATCCTGACGGATATGTACCGGCATCGTGTCCCGACACTGCTCGCTGTCAGCATGTCGTTCGTCGCGATCGGCTACCTGCTGATCGGCATGTCTTCCTGGTACTGGCTCACCGTGCTGGCGTTGATGGTGCTGGCAACTGGAACGTCCCTCTGGCACGCTCCTGCGTTTTCCGAGTTGGCCATTCGCTATCCGGAGCGTCGCGGTTTTGCCATGGCGGCTCATTCCACCGGTGCACAGGTGGGAAACACCACAGCCCCGGCGACAATCGGCCTCTTACTTGGCGGGATCAGTTACCTGGGCATCGAATGGGCCGGACTTGGCTGGCGCACGGTCGCTTTCTTGCTGGTCATACCGGCGGTCCTGACCGTACTCGTGATCGTCAGCCGGTTCAAAGGCAAAGCCACCTCAGGCGGCGAAAGAGTGTCGTTACGGTCTTATGTCGGAGCGGCGGCTCGTCTGATCGGCAATCCGGCGGTCCTGACGATGGCATTGATGCATGCACTCAGGGGGGCTGCGCACAACTCGATCCAACTGTTTCTCGTGATCTACATGTCTGACGAACTGGACTACAGCGATCTCACCATCGGAATCCACGTGTCATTGCTCACCCTGGCCGGGATCGTTTCGACGCCCGCCCTGGGACTCCTGTCAGACCGATTTGGAAGACGGCCGGTGATCGTGTTCTCCATGGCTTCAATAACCGGTCTGGTCCTGATGTTCCTCGTGGCGGAGGATGGCTGGGGATTGACGGTCACGATGGTGGCGCTCGGCGTGTTTCTGTTCTCGATA
>JASLLE010000113.1 GCA_030747175.1 Dehalococcoidia bacterium
CAGATAGGCCGATACAGGATCCTTGAGCAGATCGCCGCCGGTTCACAGGGGATCGTCTACCGGGCTTTCTCGCCCGACACGAACCGGGTCGTAGCCGTCAAGGTTTTGCACCCGAACTTCGCCGCGGACGAGACTTACATCTGCCGCTTCCAACGCGAAGCAACCATCGCCTCGTCGATCGATCATCCAAACATCATCCGCATTTTCGAAGTCGGAGAAGATGACGGACACCACTTCATGGTCATGGAGCTGGTTCCGGAGAACCTGGACAACCTGATCCATGTCGGACTGCCGATAAGCAGTGCAGCCAAACTCACGGCCCAGATCGCGGACGGACTCCAGGTCGCCCACCAGTCCGGAATAGTCCACCGGGACATCAAACCCCAGAACATCCTCATCGGCCAGGACGGCGTTCCAAAGGTCACAGACTTCGGGATCGCACGCTCTGAACTGATGTCCGTTATGACGGCTACGGGCGTGTTGATGGGCACGCCTTACTACATGTCGCCGGAGCAGGCGCGCGGAGATCACCCGGACCAACGCTCAGACGTGTATTCACTCGGGTGCCTGTTTTATCAATTACTCACCGGAGCGCTGCCTTTCAACGCCTCGACGCCGCTGGTGGTGCTCCGGCTTCAGATTGAGGACGAACCGCGGCCCATCCGGGAAGTCCGGCCTGATACCCCGGCAGGTGTGGCTGGAATAGTTGAGCAAGCGATGGAGAAGGATCCCGATCTCCGTTATCAGTCGATGGCACAGATGGCGGACGCCATCCGGCAAGTCGTCCCGATGGAGCCCGCCGCGGCCGCCGAATTCCAGCAGATGGAGCCCGTCGCCGCACCATCGCGGACCGAGGAAGTTCCAACGCCGGCTTCAACGACGAACAGTGAAATTGCTCGCCTGGAGCGAGAAGTGGCTGCAATGCGGGAGGAGCTTGGCGCGTCCGGACGGGTGGGCGTAGGTCAGCAGCCCGCCGTGGCACGATCCTCCGCTCCCCGCCCGTATCCGGCGGCAGCCTCGTCGGACCAACGGATCGGGATACTCAAACAGCTAGTTGGACTCAGCGGCCGCATCAACCGCCGCGGGTACATCGGACGGATCGGCCTCATATGGGCAATATTGATCGTCGGCGCAGCGCTGGCTGAAGATCCGGAATCGCAAGACCTTGGAAACTTTCTGATGGGGTTTGGCTGGATATTTGGGATTGTTGTGGGCTTTTGCGCGGCGGTGAGGCGGTTTCACGACTTCGGCTGGAGCGGGTGGAGATTGTTGCTGGCACTCATCCCTTTCGTGGTCATCATCATCGGATTCATTATTTTGTTCCGCAGGAGTGACTGGGGCAGCAACGGATATGGTGCCGAGCCTCGAGGTTGGGGCGTCGGCATTTAATTCGGCGCCGAAACTTCGCGACGATATGTGCCCCCGCGATGGGTCGATCGTGTCCCTTCCAGAAGTCGCGCGGGCAGAAATCAAGCGACGCCGTCCAGAGCGCCTGGATGTATCATCCAATCGACTGATTCCTGACGGTCGCCAGCGTGGCACGAGGATGGCACGATAGTCCTGATTACAAGCGCCGATTGTCGATCGTGAAACCCTCTGATTGACGAGACTGTGGAATAGCGGTTGGGATAGATGCCTGAAGAGCAGATAGGCCGATACAGGATCCTTGAGCAGATCGCCGCCGGTTCACAGGGGATCGTCTACCGGGCTTTCTCGCCCGATACGAACCGGGTCGTAGCCGTCAAGGTTTTGCACCCGAACTTCGCCGCCGATGAGACCTACATCCACCGCTTTCAGCGCGAAGCGACGATCCCTGCGTCAATCGATCATCCGCATATTCGAAGTCGGCGAAGATAACGGGCATCATTTCATGGTCATGGAGCTGCTGCCGGAGAGCCTGGACAACCTGATCCAGGCCGGGCTCCCGCCGACCAGCGCCGCCAGGCTTGTCGCCCAGGTAGCAGATGGGCTCCAGGCCGCGCATCACTCCGGAATAGTCCACCGGGACATAAAACCCCAGAACATCCTCATCGGCCAGGACGGCATGCCGAAGGTAACGGACTTCGGAATCGCCCGCTCAGAACTGATGTCCGTGATGACGGCTACGGGCGTGCTGATGGGCACGCCTTACTACATGTCGCCGGAACAGGCGCGGGGGGATCATCCTGATCTCCGATCCGATGTCTACTCACTCGGGTGCCTCTTTTACCAGCTTCTGAGCGGCGTGGTGCCCTTTGACGCCACCACTCCACTCGTGGTTCTGAGATTGCAGATCGAGGAAGAGCCGCAATCCCTTCATGAATTGAAGGACGATATCCCCGAGGACGTGGAGCAAATCGTCGAACGGGCCATGAAGAAGGATCCCGACAGTCGTTATCAATCGATGGCGGAGCTGGCGGACGCGATCCGAAAAGCCGTTTCGATGGAACCAGCTACGATCGCTGGCACCCGTCCGGCAGGCTCGTTCATTTCACCACCCCAACTTCCCGATCCGCTGCTACTCGGCGCTCAGATCTCGGGTGATTCCACTCCTCGACGGAACGCCGGGGCGCCCTCGGCCGCTTACCCGGGTGTCGTCGACCGTCCTGTTCCAATCAAGCACGAATTACCGCAACCGCTCATAGCCTGGCGGGTCGAAGTGACTGCCGGTGACGGATCCTCAGGTTTCTCGGGAGACGGCGGGCCTGCGATCACGTCCAGGCTTCACGAGCCCCGCGGCGTTACGGTGGCCAGAGACGGCGTCGCGTACGTAGCCGATACCCGAAACAACCGCATCCGTAGCATTGATCCCGGGACGGGGGTGATAACGACCGTAGCAGGCAGTGGCACCGGAGGGTTTGCCGGCGACGGGGGTCCGGCGGTATTCGCTCAGCTCAACGGTCCCCAGGGGTTGTGTGTCGCCGGAGACGGGACGCTTTACATCTCGGACACACAAAACAATCGGGTGAGGATGGTCAACCCTCGTTCCGGGATCATCGAAACCGTCGTAGGAAATGGGAAACGGTTCTACACGGAACATATGGGCCCCGCTACAGACTTGAGTGTGGGCCAGCCAATAGGAATGTCTGTCACGGCAAACGGAAGATTTCTGGTTGTGGTCGGGACAGGCGGCCCGATCGTTGAAATACGTGGAATAAGACAAGACAGACCGCACGCGATCCACGTCGTGGATACGCAGTCCAACCGGCTGTGGAAACTGGCTGGAATGACCGGAAACCGTGGCTTCTCTGCAGACGGAACGGCCGCCCGGTCAGCAAATCTGGACAGTCCTCGGAACGTGGCGATCGACCCCGAGGGGAATGTTTACGTTGCTGATGTAGGCAACAACGTGGTGCGGAAGATTGACAGCGGCAGCCTTGAAATCTCCACCGTTGCCGGAAATGGCGAGGCCGGCAATGCGGACGGCCTCGACGGGAGCAACGCCCTTGCGGTGCCACTCACCCCGTTAGCCGTCGCCGTAGGACCTACGAGAGAAATATTCATCCTGGAACGAAGCGGCAACCGAATCCGAATGGTGGATCGGAGCGGCAGGATCATGACCGTTTTCGGTGGTTACGCTGCACCTGGGTCCGATGACAGGCCTTCAATCGATCGCCGAATCAAAGGAAGGGGCATTTCTCTCGACGACGAGGGAAACATATGGTTCGCTGACGCAGGGAACCACGTGGTCACGGTCATCAAGAGACCGGAGTGAAACCGGTGCCGTTTCGGCTGATCGTGGCAGGCCGCGCAAGCGTTGGTCTCGAAACCCAGTGACATCTATAGCGTCGAAAGGTGGAGGGGTGAGGGCGGCAAGATTTGACGTATACGTCGTAGTGGCGCGCTTGCCCCACCTGTGGGCGTATCGCCATACGTCCCTGCGACCAGGCGATGGGCTCAGATCCGCCGTGTCCTGAGGTTCTCGAAGGGCCGGAACGGCAGACGCGAGATTCATCGCGCGATGGCGTTCTTCCTCGATGGTCAGATCCTGAATCGAGTTCAGGATGACCTTTATGTCCTGGATGATATCGGCCCGGGATTGGCCCGCCCTACACCCCCGTGTATTCGTGCTTCCAGAGTTCGTCGGCGAAGGTGAACAGGGCTGGCAGGCCGCCTGTGTGCAGGATCACCACGGTGTCGTCTTTTGTGAAGTTGCCCTGCTTGATCTGGTCAATCAGCGCGGCCATGACCGTGCCCGTGTAGTTCGGGTCGGTGAGGATCGCCTCCGTCTTGGCCATGAGATGTATGGCTTCTAACGCTTCTTGAGTCGGCACCCCGTAACCCTCACCGATGTACTGGTCGAGGATCGTCATGTCCCCGGGTTCGAACCCGACGGCCAGGTTTGCCACGCGCGCTGCGCCGGGGATGACTTCGTACAGGTAGGAATCGATTGGCATGTCGTAGTTGACCATCACGCCCGTGATGTCCCAGTCCAGTCCCAGGTTCTTGGCGGTAAGCGTCAATCCGCCGGTGGAGCGGCCTCCGACGCCGATGATCTTCGCCGTGTGAATGCCGAGCTCTTCAAGCTGCCCCAGCAGTTCAAGCCCGCCCTGCAGGTAGCCCAGCGTTCCGACGATGGTCGGGAATTCGTGATCGACCCGGACGTAGGGTTTGTAACCCTCGGCCTCCAGCTTTCGACCCAGCTCCCGGGCGTATTCTTCCGCCCTCGATTGCTCGGACTGCTCTTCATCCAGCAGGTGGAGGTCGGCGCCCAGGATCTTGTCGATGAGCAGGTTGCCCTGGATCTCACGACCAGCGGCGTAGCGCAGGACGCAGGAGTACTTTATGTCGAACTTGTTGGACGCCGCCGCCGTCATACGGGCGTTGTTGGAGTGGTAGTCCATCATGTTGACGTAAGCGTCATAGCCTTGCTCGACGAGATGGGCCAGTTCGAACTCGTAGTGGCGCGCCTTGTTTCCGCCCATTGCCAGCCCGGTGGCGTCGTCACGTTTGATCAGGATGCGCGGCCCGCCAAGTGCGGCGCTCAGGCGGTGCAGTTCTTCGAGCGGAGTCGGCAGGTGGGCGATCTTGACCCGTGGAATGGCGGCGAGGTTCGCCCGCAGCGTGGCGCGGTCCATCGGCGGGTTGGCGTTTTTGAAGCTGGGCATGGCGGGTGACGGTCCCCTGTCTGGTGCTGGGCGCGTTTTCGTTGCGTTGTCGTCGCAACGCGGAGATTAGCACGAGAAGGCCGTTATGGCTCCTGTCATCATGGGCTTGAATCAGGATCGGGCGATATGGACCCAACATCGTTAATCGGGCACGACGACTGGTTAATTGCGGTGTGGGGAGCGGACTTTCCGGTCGTGAATAGGGACCGATCCTGAATCGAGTTCAGGATGGCCCGAAGGGAATTCCGGGGCAGACGGGATAAACCTGTCCCGTCCGGGACGGGAGTAGACTGCCGTGAGCGCAGGAACAGCAAGGACGAACCAGCCAGCGGATGGCAGACGAGGCTCAAGAACACAACACAGCGGCGGACCGTAAACAATCGGCCCGTTTCGCGATGTTTGAGTCTCTGCGATTCCGTGACTTCCGGCTGATCTGGCTCGGACAGACAAGTCATGCGCTGGGCCTCTGGGCGCAGATGATCGCTCTGCCGCTGCTTGTCCTGGAGCTAACCGACAACAGCGCCGCCCAGCTGGGCGGAGTGATGGCCGCACGCACGCTTCCGACGCTCGTCCTCGGCGTCTGGGCGGGCGTGGTGGTTGACTGGTTTGATCGCCGTTCCATCCTGATCGCCACGAAATGGGGCTCGTTCCTGCTCGCCGTACTGTTCGCGATCTTGCTCATCGGCGGCTGGATGGAACTATGGATGGTGTACGCGTGGGTGGTCGCCCGGGGTTCCACGCAGGCGTTCGATCAACCGGCCCGGTTCTCGATGGTTCCGACTGTCCTGCCGGGGCACTTGATCACTAACGGCATGGCGCTACTGAGCTCAACCCAGAACGTGATGCGCATCGTGGGCGCGGCGGGCGCGGGACTTGTCGCCGAGTTCATCGGGCTAACCGGGACCTTCATCCTGATCGCCGTTATTTATTCGACCGGCGTCGTTGCGATTCACATGCTCCGGATCGCCGATCACGCCCGGCCCGCCAAGGCCGGCCTGAGGGCGATGACTTCCGGACTGGCAGAAGGCGCCGCGTTCGCTATCAGGCGGCCGGAGATCCGGGGTGTTCTGTTGATCTCGCTGGTCTACTTCGCGTTTGGCATGTCCTACATGCAGGTGTTCGCACCGCTCTTCGCCGTCGAGGTACTGGATATCGGGCGGGGCGGGCTCGGCATGATGCTGTCGATAACCGGAATGGGCGCGCTGGTGGCGGCGTTGTTTGTCGCCAACAGGCAGCCGACGCGCCTCGGATTGATCCTGCCCCTCGATGTTGCCGGATTTGGCGTGGCGCTGATCTTATTTACCGGCTCGACTTACCTTCCCGGTACGTTTGGAATCGCCGTGCCAATGGCGTTGATGCTGGCGATCGGCGCCCTCCAGACGACCTTCATGTCGCTCAGCCGGTCGCTGATGGTGCAGGCCGCTCCGGACGAGATGCGGGGCCGGATCCTGTCGTTTGTGTCGCTGGACCGCTCGATGATGGCGTTCGGCGGCGCGGCGGGAGGATTCCTGGCGGGCGCATATGGCGTGCAGATCACCCAGATCGGGTTTGGCGTCGTATGCATCGCCGGCGGGTTGGTCGTACTTGTGATGACACCTGGATTCCGGGCATTCAGGGGGCAGGGGTCTGCCCGGCAGCAGCCCACAGAGGCCATCAGTCCGCAACAATCGACTCCGGTGGAGTCGATCCCGACAGCGCGCACCGTTAGCGGCGGAGACTAGGCGCGCAACCGGGGCGTTCACTGGTAGCCTCGTCTGCTCGCGATTCACAGGAACCTTGATTTATCTCAACCGGGCGTTCGCGCCGACGGAGACCAGATGCCAGACGATACGCAATCCCGGTACCGACTTCCAAAGACCGTCACGCCGTCACACTACGAGCTAACGCTTGAGCCGGACCTCACGAATTTCACCTTCGCCGGGAGCGAGGCTGTCAGCATTTCGGTCGCCGAATCGACCGAACAATTCGTCATCAACTCCATCGAGATCGAGATCGACGAGGCATGGGTCTCGGCGGCGGACGGCTCCCGGACAGACGTTTCAGGGATCGAGTACGACGAGGAATTGCAGCGTGCGACGTTATCGCTCGGTTCGGGCATCGACGCGGGCGACTACACGTTCCACGCCCGTTTTCGGGGATTACTAAACGACCAGCTTCATGGCTTCTACCGCTCAACGTTCAAGGACGATGCCGGGGTGGAGCACACCATCGCCACAACGCAGATGGAGTCCACGGACGCACGCCGCGCTTTCCCGTGCTGGGACGAACCGGAGTTCAAAGCGTCGTTCGGCATCACGCTGGTGGTGCCGGAAGACCAGTTCGCCATGTCCAACAGCGCGGAGATCTCCAACGAGGTCGCCGCCGCGGTGCGAACGGTGCGTTTCGCCGACACGATGATGATGTCCACGTACCTGGTCGCGTTCATCGTCGGGCCGTTCGAGGCGACGGACCCTGTGGACGTGAACGGCACGCCGCTCCGGATCATTTACCCGCGCGGGAAGGGCCACCTGACGGAATACTCGCTGGAGGCCGGTGAGCACGCGCTCTCGTTCTTCGAGAACTACTACGGCAGCCCCTACCCGGGCGACAAGCTGGACATGGTGGCGGTGCCGGACTTCGCGTTCGGCGCGATGGAAAACCTCGGGGCGATCACGTATCGCGAGGTTCTGCTCCTGTTGGACCGGGACCGTGCCACCGAGCCGGAACTTCTCCGGGTTGCGGACGTCATCGCTCATGAGATCGCCCACATGTGGTTCGGCGACCTCGTCACGATGCGCTGGTGGAACGGAATCTGGCTGAACGAGGCGTTCGCCACTTTCATGGCGACACTGTCCACCGACGCATTCCGGCCCGAGTGGGAGCGCTGGGTGCAGTTTGGGATGGAACGTTCGATGGCCTTCGACGTCGACTCGCTGGAGAAGACGCGACCGATCGAGATCGAGGTGAACTCTCCCGAAGACGCAGAGGGCATGTTTGACCTTCTCACGTACGAAAAGGGCGGCTCGGTGTTGCGGATGCTCGAGCAGTATCTCGGCGACACGCCCTACCGGGACGGCATCAGAAACTACCTGACGAAGCACAGCTACGGCAACACGGAGACGAACGACCTGTGGGACGCCATCGAGGAGACAACGGGCGAGCCGGCACGCCGGATCATGGACTCGTGGATCTACCAGGGCGGCTATCCCGTCGTGAGTGTTGAGGCGCCGGACGACAAGACGCTGCGGCTGTCTCAGCGTCGATTCCGCTTCGTGGACGACCCCGAGGGCGCGAACAGCCGATGGTCGGTTCCCGTCATCTTTCGCGTAAACGGCGAGCAGCGGCGAGTGCTGCTGGAGGACGGCAGTATCGATATCGAGCTGGATAGCCCGATCGAATCGGTCATCGTCAACGCCGGCGGTCACGGTTTTTACCGGGTTCGTTACTCCCCAGACCTGCTTGCCCGGATAGACCCGGCTTCAGGCGACCTGTCGGCAATCGAGCGCTACATGCTGGTGGACGACGCCTGGGCGTCCGTGGTGTCCGGCGATACCGCTGCGATCGAATTCGTGGAGTTCGCCCGCGGCTTCGCGGACGAAACCGATGCCGAAGTGTGGGGCGAACTGGCGGGATGCCTGGCATCGCTCGACCGGCTGCTGGACGATGAGGGACGCGACGCGCTTCGGTCCGTCGTACGGGATCTGGTTGGTCCGGCGCTTGATCGCATCGGCTGGGAGCCGTCAGAGGGGCAGACTTCCCGAGACCTCGAGCTGCGCGGAACGTTGATCCGGGCGCTTGCAATCACCGGGAATGATGAGCCGGCCCGGGAACGCGCTCGC
>JASLLE010000114.1 GCA_030747175.1 Dehalococcoidia bacterium
GTCAAACCGGCAGCCGTACCCCTCCAGTTCAGCGATAACCTCCGCCGCGCCCGATACAAGCGCCCAGGCCAGGTCCTGGTTGTTCAGGAAAACACCGCCCTCGATCGTGTCCCGAAAATGGAGGTCGAGCGAGTCCTCCGGGTCCAGCACGGCGTTGTAACCGCCCTGCACCATGCGCGTACAGCCGCTCTGGCCCACGAGCCCTTTCACTGCGATGGTGATCTCGAGTCGCGGATCGGCGCGATGGGCGTGCAGGGCAGCCATCAATCCCGCGCCACCGCCACCGATGACGAGGATGTCGGTCTCGATCCGCTCGAACTGTTCAAGCATCGTCATTCAACCCGGTTGTCCATCATCCGCCGGTCCTTGACGAGGTACGCAGCAACCGTCCCAGTTGTCGTTTCACGACGCGGCGTTTCAACCTCTGGATTGCGACGGTCGGCGCGACCCCCCTCGGGCACACTGCGGTGCACTCGAACAACGTGTGGCACCCGGTCGCTCCGTCAGAACCTCCAACGGCGTCAAGAACACCGGCGGCTTCCGGGCCGCCCCGGGCGTCGAGGGCGACCGACGCCCGGACCAGCGCCGCCGGGCCAAGAAATCCCGGGTTAAGGCCTGCGACCGAGCACGCAGAGACGCATAGACCGCAGAGGATACAGTCACGGGCCGCCGCGTCCGGGTCCGTCGCTTGCGTCCCGGTCGACGCGGGCTCATCGTCCCGCGATACGCCGGGCAGACGGTCGATAGCCGCGTGCAACGGGGCGCGATCGGTTATCAGGTCCTGGACTATCGGCAGGATTCGCAACGGCTCGATGCGGATTTCCGGGGCGTCTGAGCCGCTTGTCTCCGATGGTTGCAGGTAGGTACGGCAGGCGAGTGTCTCCCGTCCGTCCACCCGTACGCCGCATGTTCCGCACATGCCGACCCTGCACGCATTGCGAAATGCGAGGGTTGGGTCGGTGTGGCGGCGCGCCCAGATCAGCGCGTCGAGAACGGTGCTGCGGCCGGTCGGCACCGGGACGTCGAATCGCTCCCATCGAGATCGGTCGTCCTCGCCGCCATACCCGGTACGCAGTATCTGAAGCGTGATCTGTTTCATGTCCGTTCCGGAAATGTGCGTTTCACAGGATGAGAACCACCAGCGCAATGAATGTTACTACCCACGCCGCCACGCCGATCCCGATGAGGCTACGGGTCACGGCACGCCGGCGACGAGCCGCGGGCCGCCACTCCAGTAGTACCGTCCGCACGCCGTTCAGGCCGTGGAACAGCACCAGTGTCAGCAGGGCCAGGTCCAGGGCAATGAAACCAACGCGGGTCAGGCGGTCCGCGACGACGCTGAACACGACCGGTTCGTCCTGCAACCCGGCCTCGAACGCGTCGATCTGGGCGAAATGGTTGAACCAGCCGTGCAGCAGTACCAGCGCGATCAGCAGCAGGCCCGTCACCCGCTGCAGGAACCACAGCCAGAATTCGCCCGACGGCGCTTCATATTTTCTGTACGAAAGTTCTGCCATCGGTTACCTGAAGATCAACGGGATGTTCAGGTAGAGCATGTAGGCCGCGATCCCGGCGGTGGCCGCAATGCTGATCCAGAACATCGATGCCTGCCTGCGCAACCCGAAGCCGGTCTCCAGCAGCATCACGCGGACCCCGTTGATGGCGTGGTACAGCACGAGGGCGATCAGTAAATTGTCGAGCACCGTAAACACCGGGTGTTGAACCCACTTCGTCACCGTGTCGAACGTTTCGGCGCCCGCCAGTGACAGGTTGATTACCCCGAGGTGGAAGAACAGGTATCCGGCCAGGAGGAGGCCGGAGACGCGCTGCAACATCCAGGCCCAACGTCCTGTCCGGCCTCGGGAGTAGCCATCACGCGCCGTAGCACGATGGAGAAATGTTGAACTGGACACTATGGCGCTCCGGCGGTCCTAGAAAAGCTCGATCTCGGGACGTTCTTCCTCCCCGAGCCGGCGAAAAACGGGCGAGCTCAACCCCTCGTACAGTTCAGCCAGCCCATCGTTTATCTCCTCGTTCGCCCGGGAGAAGTAGCTGTCGCCGTGTATGTCCCCCTCGACAAGCAGGGGACCGAACCGGTCCATCTCGATAAGCCAGAGCGCCTCGGAGATACCGAGTTCCTCCGGCCAGTGGACATCGATCACCCGCTTCACGCTCTTCCCGTATATAGCGCCCAGCCCGTAGCCCATCGTGGACAGGCACACTGCGCCGTTCGGCATGAACACATCCCGGTACACCTCTTCCGACATCCCCGCCTTGCCGATCACCATCTTCACGCCGAACCGTTCCAGGAGCGCCGGCATGTAGCGGGCGTATCGGAACCCGGCCGTGGCCTGGAGCGACGAGATGCGGTACTCGCCTGGTGACACTTCCGCGCCCGCCGGGGATGACTGGATGGTGACATTGGTCAGGGCGGCCAGGTCGAGTGGCGGTTCGTTACCCTCCACCAGCATGTGACGGTAGACGCCGTCCCGCGCCGTGAATATGGGGCCGCTCAGATAGACGATGTCGCCAGCATGGAGGGACGCGATCGCTCCATCCGACAGCGGCGCCGTCAAATGGTGCTCGTTGATCCCCGGGGCGTTTCCGGAATTCTGAGGGATGACTGCTCTCCGATCTCGGGCCGGTCTGGCTTTTCGGTGCGATGGGTCGCTTACTCGATACCCTCACGCCTGTAATAGGGAGTGAACCAGCGGGGGTCTTCACGGTACTCGATGGCGCCGTCGGCGTGTATGCGTGCCGTGGCCCTGCGATACGCGAGACAGAACTGTGACACCGCTACGGGGATGCCGCCCGTATGCGTGTAGGCGATCTCGACGTTTACGTCCAGCGCAGTCGTATCTCCGCCAACACCCATCACCCCGAATCCGGTGCGATTTGCCAGCTCCATGAGTTCATCTTCGAGTTTCGCCACGTCCGGGTCCGGGTGAGAATCCCCGATGACACGCAGGCACGCCGCCTCCTTCGAAAAGCGGACGGCCTGGTCCTTGGTCCCGCCCAGCCCGACCCCGACAACCACCGGGGGGCACGACAGGCCGCGCCTTGCCGACGATGAGAGGGTATCCAGCAGAAAACGCTTGATGCCGTCAATTCCGTCGGCCGGGAACAGCATCCGGTAGTCGGAGCCAAACAGCCCGCCTTTGTGTACCGCCGTCAGCTCGACCCAGTCGGCGTCCGGCTCGAACGAGTAGTCGATGCTCGGGGCGAAGACGCCCACGTTATTGCCCGGGTTTTGCCGTGTCAGGGGGTGAACGCGGTTTGCGCGCATCTGAAGGTCCTGTGTGATGTCCGCAACCGCCCGGCGGCACTCGCGTTCAAACCCGACGAATCCGCCCTCGATTGCGGCCTCGTTGCCTACCTTCACATAGAAGCGTGGAAGCCCGGTATCGCCACACATCGGACGGTTTTCGGCCACGGCGAGATCCGCATTCTCAAGGATCTGACCGAGCACGTATTGCGCCATCGGTTTCGATTCACGTTCCAGGGCGTCACGGAACGCGTTGGTCGCCTCGCCCGGCAGAACGACGGCCGCCAGCCGATTCGCCTCGTACGCAGCCCGGGACACAGCATCCAGTCCTATCCGATGTGCCGAAGTGACCATGGTCTCCCGCTTGCTCTATTCAGGTGATCTCGTTAAGTAATTGCAACATCGACCGGGACTATCCCGTCGAAGTGCTTGCGCTGGAAGTTCCACTTCGTCTGTGGCTGGACACGGCCTTCCTCGTCGGTCGCACGGGCCATGATCCGGTACTGCCCCGGTTCTTCAACCTCCCACAGATAGGACCAGCGGACCCACAACCATCTCTCCCGGGGCTCCTCGATGTGGGCTTGTTGCCACGTTTGTCCGCCGTCCGCGCTGACATCCACACCCGAGATTGCCCCGCGTCCGCTCCATGCCAGCCCGCGGACGGAGTGTGAGCCGGCCGGCAGTGGCGAGTCCTCGTCGCGCGGGTTCGTGATGACCGCCTTCACGCCCAGCGTCGTGAGCATCTCGCCATCCGGATCGTCCGGAGAGTCGGCGTATATGAAGTAGTGGGTCTGGAAATAGAGGTCCGGCATGTGGTCCATCACCTCGACTTCCTGTATCCACTTGACCCACCAGTTGCCCGACCAGCCGGGGACGATCAACCGAACGGGCGCGCCGTGTACGTGGCGCAGGTACTCGCCGTTCTGGGCCCATGCGAGGATCGTGTCCGGGTGCAGGGCCTTTTCCATCGGGAGCGCCTTGCCGTAGTTGATGATGCCCGTGTCGGCGATCTCGATATCCGTAGTTCCCGCCGAACGGTACTGGACTAAATCGTCAGGCTTGCCGCGATCAAACCCTTCAAGCCGCACGCTGACAGCGCCCGGCTTCACACCCGCTTTTTCCAGTACCGCCGCGAGCGGAACACCGGTGAACTCCCCGGCGCTCAACCTGCCCATGAACCCGCCGGGAACGTCGAGATCAGATGTCTGCATGGTCCCATCGGTCGACATTTCCCGCAGCCGCGCGAACGCCGCCAGGTCCCACTTGCTCGCCCGTGACGGTTTCTGTCCGCCGTCCCTCAGGTAATCGAAGAAATCTGTGTCGTTGCCCGCGCACTCCGTGACGGCGCGAACGGTACGCCCCGGCAGCTTCTGGAGGTCTTCGAGAGTGAACTGGACGAGATGCTCCACCTCGCCCGTGACGGAGAAGGACCAGTCCTGCGGGTGTATCGGGTCCGGCATTTCAAGCTGGGCGTGGATGTAAGACAGGTCCGTGGGCGTGATTAGACCCTCCAGGTCCAGGACCGGCGCTTGCGCGGCCACCACGCGGCCTTCCATGTCCGTCCTCTCGGTAAGGGCAGGCCTTTTCCTGTCAGGCCAGCCCATCAGGAATTCGCCCTCTATCTCACGCTGGGGCATGGCGAAGTTCCCTCCAAATCTCTGTGGATTCGCGGGGTCCCATCCGGGATCGGTCAGGGTCGGCGGCCCACGCAGCGTACACGAATCGGTCCGGCCTCGTACGGCCTCTCTGACGCTGCCTGACTGGAGCCTTCGGACGGGCGCCTGAGGTGGGAACCGCGGACAGCAAAGCGCGCTGGGTTACCCTGCATTATCGACGCCGAGTCAAAGCTATGTGGCGACTCGGATCACGCCGATCAAGTTTCGGATCGGCCCCGGCGCCGACGGGTATTTCGTGTCTGTCGATCGTTTCCGGGTCCCCCTGTTTTGACCGGCCATCGACGCCCACTCAACGGTCGACAGTTGCCAGCCCGCATTTGAATAACTCGTTACTGGTTTTGGTCAACGAATGGGTGATATCCCCCGTCTGGCCCGAGCGGCCCCATATGGGATTTGCCGTCGCGGAATAGCCGAAGTACCACGAATCTCCAACTCGTACCAGGGAAGGCTTGTAAAGGTTCGCGTTCCAGCCTCCTGATTCAGACGCTCGCGCCAGCGTGTATTCAAAACGCCAGTTGATGAAATCGTCGCTGACGTAGAGGTAGACATCCTGGTAACCGGCGACGCCGGTTGCCCTCAGCATGTAGTAGCCCTCTTTGCCGCGGTAAACGCTCATGTTCCCGGCACGCCAGTCCGGTACGGGATAGACATCGAACTGGATCTCTCCAAGGAACTCATAGTTGCCGGGAGACATGGGATCCCCGTCGCATACCCCGGCGAAACCGTGGACGTTACGCGGTCCCCCGGTGTAGACAAACATGATTCGTCCGTCATCGTAGATCCCGTTGAAGTCGTCGGTATGAACCGTAGCGTCCTTGCCGGTACGGCTGAAATCGAGGGGAATTACCGGCTGTTGAGTCACCCGGGACGTCTGAAAATCGTCGTCGCTGGTGGCGCAACCGATTTGCCAGTCACCTGCCTCATTGATGCCCGCGAACCATATGTACTTCCTGTCGTCGATCGCGATCGCACAAGGGTCGGCGATGTTGACGGCGTCGTACGCGCCCCGGGTACCAGACGATTCCAGCGCTATTCGAATGTTGGTCCAGTTGACGAGATCGGTTGACTCGGCGATGAAAAACCTGAGCCGGCCATCGCCGTCGGGCGCCGGATGATCCCGGGCGCCTATCAACCCGAGGTGCTTGCGTCCGCTCACTGGAGTTATCTCGGGGAATATCTGGAGGCTGTACTGGTACCTGTGTGACCTGGGATGGATCGCCAGTTCCAGGGGACTGTCACCTGCCGTCGTGAAACTCAATGGCGTACCGGGCAGCGCGCTTGTCATCGTTCGTTTCTCCTCGGGGAGTACCGCTACGCGGCGTTCAAGAGAGCGCCACCAGTGAGGCTCTAACGCCTCCACCTGTGCGCCGCAATTGTCCCCGATGACGCCGCACGACCGGAAATTGGGAGGAATGGCGATCTCGAGGATGAATTACGGTAAATATGGCGTCAGAAAAACAGCGACGGGCGACGAAATGTTTCCTTCATTGAGGTCTCTGCACTCCCGTTGATCCGTCTCTGTCTCAACCTGATCGAGGACCGTCTCGGCGTGATCGTCAGAGCCCCAACGCGACTCCATCTCTCCTTGGGTCCGCGCCTCCGAGCATCGTTCCGTGTTCGGTGAACTGGATCCCGTGTCCGCCTCCCGCCTGGTTGGAAAACGAAGGCAGCAGTCCAAACTTGTGACCCCGTGATGCCAGCTCATCCAGTATCGTCTCCGGGAACCGATTCTCCAGCAGCAGGGTCCCGTCGTCATAGAACCTGAAACGGGGCGCCTCGATCGCCTCCTGCACATTCATCCCGGCGTCGATGAAGTGATGGATCATTTGCGCCGACGTGTGCAGGATCCCGTAGCTGCCCGGGGTTCCCACGGACAGACGTATGACCGGTGACCCTCCAGAACAATCAAACAGCTGGATGGGCGCAACGCAGAAATCAACCTGACGGCCGCCTGCGATCAGGTTGGGGCTCCCCAGGTCGGGATCGATATCGAACCATCGGGACATGTTGTTCAGGAACACACCAGTACCCTCTGGCGCGACCGATGACCCGAACCCGCCGCCGAGCGTCTGCGTTATCGTCACGACGTTGCCTTCAGCGTCCGCGGTGGCGAAGTGGGTCGTCATGCCGGGCTTGTAAGGTGCGGCGAGGTCGACCGGGGCATGATCAATTCTGGATCGGTTCCATCGTTCCGCCGGTGGGCCAGAAGTCCTATGCAGGTCGATCGATCCGGCAACTTCGGACGCGTACTCGGCAGATAGGAGCCGCTCCAACGGGATCGCCGCGCCGGCCCCACCGGCGTGTAACGCCCGATCATCTGCGGCGCGAAACACCGCTTCAAAGAGCAGGTGGATGGTTTCCGGGGAGCCGTATTCCTCGAGATCGAAGCGGTCCAGGATATTGAGTGTTTCGGAAATCTGGAACCCGGAAGAGTTCGGCGGGGGTACACGTACTTCAAAGCCACGGTACCTGGTGGTAATCGGCTCCTCCCAGCGCGGTCTGTACGCGGCCAGCTCCTCGCGAGACATTATTCCGCCGAGTGCGCGCAGGCCCGCGAAAATGCGATCGCCCAGTTCGCCCTGGTAAAACTCTTCCGCACCCTGTTCCGCCACAGCGGCCAGCGATTTGGCCAGCATCGGCTGGCGCAAGATCGTCCCCGCCGACAGGGTCGATCGGTCAAAAACAAGCGCGGCAGCGGACGGATCGAACCGGTCGATGTTTGGGAGGCACAGACCAATCACCGCGGCGGTGTTGGGGGTGATGGCGACTCCCTCATCCGCGTACTCAATCGCACGTTTGAAGAGCTTTCTGCGATCGAGTCGGCCGTGTTCGGCGTGCATCGCCAGCCAGCCACCAATGTTGCCCGGCACCAGAGGCGCGAGCGGGCCGGTCTCGACGTTTGTCTCGTCGTAAAGACCGGGAGCGGCGGCCTCCGGAGCATTCCCGGAGAAGTTCAGCACACGTGTACGCCCCTCGCGTGCGACGTAAATCAGGCCAACGCCGACACCCCCCATTCCTGACATGTAGGGCTCCACGACATTGAGCGACGTCGCGACTGCCACAGCAGCATCCACGGCGTTGCCACCATTCTGGAGCACCTCAAGGCCGGAACGAGTGGCATATGGGTGCGCGGAGGCGACCATGCCACGAGCGCCGACCGCAGGTGCGCGCGCCGACCGGCCATGAGCTGTCGCCCCAGACGGAAATAACTGTTCGGTCATTGTCTGTCTCCCGCGGATTGATCGGCGATCTGATGGGTGGCGTTATCGCAATTGCCCCCTGGCCGCGAGCGACATTGTCTGCCAATCAGTCCCCTACAGGCGCGCACGTTGGTCGTGGTGACCGGATGGGCACATATGCCCCCGATGACAGAGGAGTCGATCATTCCACCCACATATTCGTTCCTTGTCGCAGGGGGAGGGTATCAAGAACTTTCTCGATCATCGTTCCGCTGACCTGAGACCGCTCTGCGGGTGTTCCTGGTGGGTACGCTGGTGGAGATGGGGTGACCTGACCCCCTGAAACGGTACCAGTCAATAAATTAGAGACTGGACGTTTCCAGAAGGGGGAATACATGCCGAGA
>JASLLE010000115.1 GCA_030747175.1 Dehalococcoidia bacterium
GGGGCGAACTCTTCGCGGAGTTTTTCAAAGAACTCCATCTTGCCGGTGGTGATCAACTCGTGAGTCTTCGACGCAATGGCGTCGCCAATTCCGGGGATCTCTTTCAGCAGGTCTTCGTCCCGGGCAAGAAGGGCGACCTGTCCGGAAAGATGCTCAAACACCTCGGCGGCCCTGGTATATGCCCGGATTTTGAACACAGATTCACCCTTGAGTTGCATCAGGGTCGCTATGTCAGCGAACACCTGCGCAACATCCAGGTTATCGATGTGCCCGGGTTTGCCCGGAGGCCCGGCGGACGTTTCTGATCCAGAATCCCGCATGACCGTTCATTTTACCGCCTGGCTCAGGCCGGTCAGGCCGCCCTGCCGTGGCAGCGCTTGTATTTTTTGCCGCTGCCGCACGGGCAAGCTTCGTTGCGGCCGATCTTGCGATTCAGCGCAGAGTCTTCGCCATGACCCCTGTTTACGGCGGACATAACGCTACGCCTGTTCAAAACCGCCGAGGCAGAACGGCCGGCACGCGAGTTCGCAGCCCCGCCCGGTTCAGGCCCGGAGACGTCTGACGGTGCATCGGCGTCCGGGCCGCTGAGCGTCAACTTGCCCCGTGTGACCGGCTGCACGGCAGGCGTTTCCTGCACGACGGCGTTGAAGAACGTATGCGTGATCTGGCGATCTATGCCCGCGTTCAATTCCTGGAACATCTCAAAGGAACGGCGCCGGTACTGCACGAGCGGGTCCCGCTGGCCCACCGCCTGCAATCCGATTCCCTGCCGCATGTTATCCATCTCAGTCAGGTGTTCCACCCACTGGGAATCTACCGCCCGTAGCACGACGGCCTGAGCCAGTTTTGTGGTCACCTCATCTCCAAGAGTCTCGATTCTCTGATCCCAGAGCGATTCGATGTGATTGAGAAGCAGGTCTTCGATCTCTTCGGGGTCGAAATCGTAGAAATCATCCGGTTCCGATAGTTCCGGCGGAAGCTCAAACATACTCCGCAGCTCACCCGCCAACACGTCCACATCCCAGTCGGCAGAATCGCCCGAAAGCCCCATTGAGATGATCGATTGGACCTCGTTTGCAACTCGGAGCAGTACGGCCTCCCTCAGGCCTTCCCCCTCCAGGGCGTTGCGGCGCATGCGGTAGATTTCGGTGCGCTGTGAGTTGACCACGTCGTCATAATCAACGAGGTTCTTCCGCACCTCAAAGTGATAGCCCTCGACTTTGCTCTGGGCGCCACTCATCGCCTTGGTGATCATCCGGTTTTCGATCGGCACATCGTCGTCCAGGCCGACCATGTTCATGATCCCCTTGATGCGGTCTCCGCCGAAACGTTTGACCATGTCATCTTCTGTGGACGTGAAGAACCGGGTCTCGCCCGGGTCTCCCTGCCGGCCTGAACGACCGCGAAGCTGATTGTCGATCCGGCGTGACTCGTGTCTTGATGTGCCGATCACGTAGAGACCGCCGAGTTCGATCACACGTTCGTGATCCCGCGTCCACTCCTCGTCAGAGATGTTCAACTGATCCTGGTTTCCCCCCAGGATGATGTCGGTGCCGCGTCCGGCCATGTTGGTGGACACGGTAACGGCGCCGGGGCGTCCGGCCTGAGCGATGATCGTCGCTTCCCGGGCGTGGTTCTTTGCGTTGAGAACCTCCAGTTCGACGCCACGTCGCACGAGCAGATCCGTCAGAGCTTCCGAGCGTTCCACGCTCGTAGTGCCCACCAGGATTGGACGTCCGTTTTTCGACTCCTGCTCGATCTCTTCGACGACCGCCTGCATCTTGGCGAACTCGGTCTTGTACACGAGATCAGCCTGGTCAAAGCGCATCGATGGCATGTTCGTCGGGATGGCAACGACGTCCAGCTTGTAGATTTTGTGCAATTCTTCAGCTTCGGTGGCGGCCGTCCCTGTCATCCCCGCCAGCTTCTTGTACATGCGGAAGTAGTTCTGGAGGGTGACAGTTGCGTAGGTGATGCTCTCCCGCTGCACGCGGACGCCTTCTTTCGCCTCAAGAGCCTGGTGGAGGCCATCCGAATAGCGACGGCCGATCATCAATCGGCCGGTGTTCTCGTCGACGATCAGAACCTCGTTCTCTCGTACGACGTACTCCCGGTCCCGCAAATACACGAACTGGGCGCGGATCGCGTTCTCTACGAAATGGGTCAACTCGTAGTTGGCCGGATCGTAAAGGTTGTCGACGTTGAGCTGGCGCTCGACCAGCTCGATTCCGTCTTCCGTGAGGCTGATCGCACGGGACCGGTCGTCGATCGTGAAGTGTTCCTCCGGCGTCAGCCGGCGGGCGAGTTGTGCGAATCGCTGATATTCCTGGGACGAATCGCGAGCCGGGCCGCTGATGATCAGCGGCGTCCGGGCTTCGTCGATCAGGATGTTGTCGACCTCGTCGACGATGGCGTAGTTAAGCGAACGCTGAACCAGCGACTCCGCCTTATCGACCATGTTGTCCCGAAGGTAGTCGAACCCGAACTCGTTGTTGGTGCCGTACACGACGTCGGCCGCATAAGCATCTTGCTTGGTCGCCGAGATGAACGGGTCATCGTCGGCCTCCCTGCCATCGCGATCCGGCTCGAAACGCCAGGAGAACTGGTTCTGAAGACAACCCACGGTCAGCCCGAGGAAGTGATGCACCTGCCCCATCCAACCGGCATCACGTTTTGCCAGGTAATCGTTCACCGTGATGACGTGGACCGGACCTGTCAACGCGTTGAGGTACGAGGGCAGAGTCGCTACAAGGGTCTTGCCCTCACCCGTCCGCATTTCCGCAACCTTGCCCTCGTAGAGGACAATTCCGCCGATAATCTGGACGTCAAAATGGCGCATCGAGAGGACGCGCCGAGCCGCTTCACGGACCACAGCGAACGCCTCGGGAAGCAGGTCGTCCAGCGTCTCTCCCTCATCGAGACGGCTTCGGAACTCGACCGTCATGCCCCGAAGCTCATCATCGGAGAACGCGGATACTTCCGCCTCCAGTTCATTCACATCGCGAAGGCGGTCGTCGTAAACCTTCAGCGCCTTGTCATTAGAGTCGCCGAGGAATGAGGTTATTTTCTTTAGGAAGGGCATGTGATTCACGATGCCGGCGGCGGTTTCCCGCCCCCGCTCAGGTTTAGTAGGTGAACATCTCTCCGACCGAATGGCCGTTGTGAATTCTGTATATCGCTTCACCCAGAAGATCGCACGATTGAAGAACCGTCAACTTGGGGTGAGATTTCTCTTCACTGATGGGAACCGTATCCGTCACGACAAGTTCTACCAGGTCTTCCACTGCACAAATCCTGTCCGTGGCGCCGTTCGAAAAGATCCCGTGGCTTGCGGTGGCGTAAAGCTCCGTCGCTCCGGCGTCCATAAGGGCGCCAAAGGCGGATATGAGTGACCCGCCGGTATCGATCTCATCGTCAAACGTCAGAACGGGCCTGCCCTTTACGTCTCCGATAAGGGAAAGAACCTCGGTGTTGTCATCGTTCCCGATACGCCGCTTCTCGACGATCGCCAGCGGGGCGTTCAAGCTCTGCGCCACGTTCCGCGCCGCCTTCGAGATGCCGACATCCGTCGCGGCCACCACGAGGTCCGGGATCTTCTTGTTCAGGAAGTAATTAACAAGGATAGGAACGACGGTCAACTCATCGACCGGTATGTTGAAGAAACCCTGGATCTGGCCGGCGTGAAGGTCGACCGTGACCACCCGGTCAGCCCCGGCGGTCGTTAACAGGTCGGCGACCAGACGTCCGGTGATCGGCACACGAGGCTGATCTTTCTTATCGGTGCGCCCGTAGCCATAGTACGGGATTACCACCGTGATGCGCCCCGCGGATGCTCGTTTTGCGGCGTCTATGGTGATCAACAACTCCATGATGTTGTCGTTCACGGGCGCGGCGGTCGGCTGGATGAAAAAGACATCCCGGGAGCGGACGTTCTCCAGTATCCGGACGAAGGAGTTCTCGTTACTGAACTTATTGACCTCCATCAGCCCCTCCGGGATGTGGAGGTACTCGCAGATGGAGGCCGAGAGTTCTGGATGCGCCCCGACCGAGAATACGGCCATGTCGCCGAGCGTATAGGTAGAGTTCAAGTTGCGATCTGTCCCGAGGCGGCAATGAATGCGAGATCAGTCGGACACGGTGTTACAGCGCGCAATCGAAGCCCGGGTAGGAATCCCGCCCGGGCGACGGGGCAGTTCGCGGTCCGTGACACCGGAGCGGTGGAAAGGGGCCACGCACAGGTAACCGGAGATTGGCGCCAGACATTCGTGTCGCCGCCGTTTAGCGGCTAGCTGGATTGTAGCACCGGGATGTGGAAAATCTGTGCCAACGCCGGGTCTGAAACCGGGTATGTCAGCGTATCGCGGCCGGAAGCCGTTCCCATTAGTCGCTCAGGACACTAACTCGCCCGTGGCAACTCGACCGCTTGCTCGGCCGGTCGGGGTTCCCGGGAAGCAGCCCTCGAAGCTTCCGGCATGTACCGGGAAAGCCCGCACATCAGGCACTTCACGAAGTCCCCGTCCATGTCGGACCCGAGTTCCACATCGCCCTTACATTTTGGGCATGACTTGAATAACAGCATCTCGTTGCTCCTCAGATGACGCATACCGCCGTATATACGCGTCGCGCGCCAGTGTGCGGAGAACATTGCGAGTTAAATACCCGAGAAACACGAAATTCCTTGTGAGTGCCTGCCCTCACATCTCGGGGCTTCATGGCTGAAACTGATTTTTTGCAGGGATCACTCCAGGGCTAATGACTCAAGATCCGCTTTCCGGCCTCCCAGCACGTGGCGGCCAGGATCGTCCGTTCGTATCGCTATCGGTCGCCGGATCAGTCGCGGCTCTTCGATCATCAGGTTGATCAAATCTGAATCGCTCAGATCATCCCGCCGGTCCCGGTACTTCTTTGCGCTGGGACTGCGCCACGAAAACAACTCGTCCATCGTGACGATAGAAGCCAGATCTTCTAGCTCTTCCCGGGAAAAAGGGTCTTTGAAAAAGTCCCGGTGATCCAGTTCTACACCTGCCTGCGAGAGCGCCGCCCCCGCTTTTTTGCAAGTGCTTCAGCGTGTCCAGTGATAAAACCGCACTTTTGCCGACATAGAATCTCCCTCCCATATTCTGGATGGGGCCCGGACCACATCAAACCGGATGGCCTCAGCTTGGCCCCGCCTCGTGGATCGAATAGCATCGCACAGTGGCCCGCTCACTGAAATTCATCGCCGCGACGCCCGGCGTCTTCGGCCATGTCCAACGTTTTCCGCGTTCCGCACGGAATGTGTACGGGCGCGGCCCTGACAGTTACACAAACCTGAGCGTGTACGCTTTCGGGCTGTCTGCGCTCTGGATCTCGATCAATATGGTACTTCTCCAGTTCCGCGTCCTGGACATCGCCGATGAAGACCATAAGAACGGGATGCTGGGAGCGATCGCTCTCGCTGGCCTCGTCGTAGCAGCGCTCTCGCAGCCGCTGATGGGCGCCCTCAGTGACCGGACCAACTCACGCTGGGGGAAACGGCTTCCCTACATCGTCGCGGGCAATATTTGCCTGATCGCCGTGGCGCCGTTACTGGGAATTGCCGATTCATTCGTATCCCTGCTGATCGTAATCGTCCTGATTCAGTTGTTCATTCACGTCTCTCAAGGGCCGGCGAACGCCCTCCTTCTGGATCACATACCGGCCCACCGCCGGGGCGCCGGGGCCGGCGCGTTGAACCTGGCCAGGGTAGTGGGCGGGGGATTCATCACCCTGGTCGTGATGTTGTTGATGAGCAGGTCGGTGGCCGGGGAGGGGCCTTCCGCCTGGTACTGGACATCGATAGGACTCGTCATGGTGATCCTCGCCCTGACCACGCTCTGGACATTCGGGTCTTTACGCCCGCGTCAAAAGGCGGGGGGGGCCGGGCGATCTGAACGCGGCCGATACCCCGGTGACCCATATCGGCGCAGTTGATCTCGATCGTGACGAGGCAGGTTCCGAATCTCCGGGCTCATCCCATGACATGAAGGGGTACTACTGGTTCCTCATCGCCATGGCGATGATCGTCGGGGCGTTGACGGCCATGCAGATCTTCTCCCTGTTCTTCATCCGGGATAAAGTCGGGCTGGAGAACCCGGCGGCGGGCGCAGCGGCGTTGACGCTGACCATAGGGTTGGGGGCGGCAGCGGCGGTTTACCCGGCCGGCGCAGTCTCAGACCGGTTCGGGCGCATGCGGGTGTTGTACGGAGCTTCAGCGGTTATCGCGGTCGCGGCTGGCTCACTCCTGTTCGTCAGTTCGATAACCGTAATAGTGATGATTGGATTCTTTATCGGGGTAGGCGCCGCCATGTTCCTGAGCGGCGGCTGGGCGCTGATAACCGAGCTGGTGCCGGAACAAAACGCGGGACGCTCGCTGGGACTTACCGCCTTTTCGACCCTCGCCGGCACGGGAATCGCGCGCCTGTCAGGGTTTGGAATTGATGCTCTGAACAGACAGTCCGAAAACCTGGGATATGACGCCCTGATAATCGGCATAGTCACCTTGCTGGTGGTGTCCATGTACCCGTTGCACAGGGCCGGTATCGGCCTGTCCCGGGTCCGGGCCGCCGGATCTGAAGAGAGCCAGGACATCCTCCAAACGTATAATTCTCCGGGTTGATCCCGGTTGAACCGGCAATGTTTCGGTCCACGATCAGGGACCAGATCAGGAATAACGGATTTTGCAGGTATTTCTGGCCGCTCCAAGGGGTTTTTGCGCCGGAGTTGTACGCGCCGTTGATATCGTCGAGATCGCACTCGAACGCCACGGAGCGCCGGTTTACGTGAAGCACGAAATCGTCCACAACCCGCACGTGGTTGCGGACCTTGAGGCCCAGGGCGCTGTCACCGTCGAGACGGTTGATCAGATCCCGGAGGGCGCAATCGTGGTCTTTTCCGCACATGGTTCGCCGCCGTCAGATTTCGAAGCGGCGGCAAAACGGTCGCTGCGGGTGATCGATGCCACCTGTCCGCTTGTAACACGCGTCCACAACGAAGCCAAGAAGTTCCAGAGAGAGGGCAAAAAGCTAATCCTCGTTGGCCATCGTGGACACCAGGAGGTCAAGGGGACGACCGGTCAAGGCGAAATGTTTTTGATGGATGACCAGGAAGACCCTCAACCGCCGGGTTGGGATCCCGATACAGAAGTCGCTGTCCTGACCCAGACAACCCTATCGGTGGACGACACGGCGTCGATGGTGGATCGCATAAATTCCGCGTTCCGCAACGTGACCGTCAGGAACGACATCTGCTACGCCACCACCAACCGGCAGTCCGCCGTCAAAGAACTCGCAGAACTGGTCGAGGTGGTCCTCGTGGTGGGTTCTCAGACCAGTTCCAACTGCCGTCGGTTGCGTGAGGTCGCCGAGCGCTCCGGCGTACCGGCGTTCCTCATCAATGGACCCGGTGAACTGGATCGGACGTGGTTTGAAGACGTAACACGCGTCGGCGTCAGTAGCGGCGCGTCCACGCCTGAATCACTCGTACAGGCCGTTTGCGACGCCCTGGAACCGGATGTGGTGAACCACCTCGGGCTTGCCAGCGAGGACATCGAATTCACGCTGCCGCCCGACATGCGTGACGCGACGCCGCCCCGGCGATCAAGCTCGTGGGCTACTTGAGTCGGCCGCTACATCGTTTGACGCCCACACCGTCCTGACACGTCCCACAGGAGTTCCGATTGAAGATCACCGACGTTGAAACTCTCGTCCTGGATGGAGACTACCCCTTCGTCATCGTCAGCACGGATGAAGGGATCACCGGTTACGGAGAGTGTTTCCGGCGTTCGCCCGAGGTTTCACGCGCAGCGATCGATACGGTGTTCCGGCCGCTGGTGATCGGCGCAGACCCGTTCCAGACCGAAGCGATTTTCGACCGGTTGTTGAAGGCGGGATCGGTCAGCGGCCCTCCCGGCGCACTGCTAACAGCGGCGTCCGGGATAGATATCGCCCTGTGGGACATAAAGGGCAAAGCGCTGGGCGTGCCGATATACGAACTGCTGGGCGGGATGAGGCCGGGCCGGGAGAAGGTCCGTGTCTACGCAAGCTCGCTGGTTCGTGATCTGTCTCCGGTCGACGAGGCAAAGCGGGCGGCAGGATTCCAGGAAGCGGGATTCACCGGGTACAAGATGCACTCGGCCGTGCCGGGAGCCGTGGACCATCCGGCCGACCGGACCGTGGAATCCGTGCGGGAGATGCGTGCCGCGACGGGGGATGATTTCGAGATTCTGGTTGACGTGAACAGCGCTTACTCAGTGCACCACGCGATCGAGATAGGCAAGCAGCTTGAAGATGCCGGGGTCTTTCACTTCGAGGAGCCGGTTGCGCTACATGACCTGGCGGGACTGGCGAGGGTGGCGGACGCATTGACCATACCTATCGCCTCGGGCGAGAACGCATACACCCGCTGGATGTTCCGTGACCTGATCGTCAACGGCAGGCCGGACATCCTGCAGCCGGACGTGGTCAAGATCGG
>JASLLE010000116.1 GCA_030747175.1 Dehalococcoidia bacterium
ACTCCACGCCGTCACCAAACTCGACCCATCTCTCGCCGGTGTCTGGATCGAGCAGCGCCACTGCAAATCGGTCATACGTGATGAGATTCTTAATCGGTTCGATTATCCGCGGCCATAAATCATCCAGCTCCAGGGTAGAACCAACGATCCGGCCGATCTCTGCCAGTTGTTCCCGTTCCCGGGCGTACTCCTCGCTGCGTGCAAACAGGTCCGCGTTGATCACACCGCCCGCTATCTGGGCTGCAATCCGTTCCGCAAGACGCAGATCGGAGGTTGAATACGCGTCAGGAGTTTCGGAAGAAAGATGAAGGACGCCGAAGACAACCCCGTCTTGAATCAGGGGCGCCGCGATCAGCGACCTCAGTTCCATTAGTTCGATTAACGGCGCTTGCGCCGGGAATCGATCAACAAATTCCTGTGGACTTTCGACGGCCACCAGCACCCCGGCCCGGGTCTCCGTCACGTATTCCGCAACGGAACCGGAGAGGATCTGATCCTTCCCTTCGGCCCATGTTGGCACTTGATGTCCCACGGCGTGGAGTGAAACAAGCGTGTCGCGTTCCTGATCCACTTTTACAAGGCTCATACGGTCATACGGGAGCAGCTCTCGAACCTGTTCGGCCACTTCAGCATGGATCCTCTTCAAGTCAAACGAGGACCCGATAATCCTGCTGATCTCTGCCAGTACCGTCCGCTCACGCGCTTCCCGTTCCGTCTGGGCGAACAGATCTGCATTGGCCAGGGCGCCGGCGATCTGGTCGCCAACCGCTTGCGCAAGTTCGACGTCTTTCGCCGAGAAACGCTGCCCGCCGAAGTGACTGAGGTGCAGTACGCCGATCGATCGCTCCAGGGCCTGCAACGGGACTGAAATTATTGAACTCAGTCCAACCTTGAGGCCGGGGTTCAATCCAAGGGCCGTCGGCGACGACTCCTCATCCACGCCCGGGGTAGGCCAGACAAAATTCACCCCCCTTCCATGATGTGCTCGGTCCAGGACCCATCCAGCGGCAGGACATCCCCGTCACGACGACCCGGAATAGCGGGGCCACTCAGAGTGGTGCAGTGAACTACGACCTTCCCGTCTCGACCGCTTGACGTTATCTCGGCCCGATCCGCCGGGATCAACTTCAGCACCAGTTCCATGAACTGGTCAAATACGTTGTCGGGACTGCTGGCTGAGCTGATTACCCGGCCGATCCTCGCGAGCAAAGCCTGTTCTCTGGCCTGTTGATTCACCCGGGCGTGCAATCTCGCATTTGTAATGGCGCCGGCGATCTGGGACGCGGCCTGCTCCGCAATGCGAAGTTCGTGGTTACCGTACGCGTACTCGGTCTGCGAGTGCAGGGCCATAACGGCAATGACTTGATCCGCCCAGACCACGGGCACGAGGATGAGCGACTTCATCCCCGCTTTGAATCCCCTGTTGTTTATGAACCTGCCGCCGTGATCGCCGGGATGGCGCAATAGCAACGCTTGCCTTGTCTCGGCGATGTATTTCGAGGTTTCGCTGCCCGTAGACTGGTTCTCGCCCGGCTCCGCTGCTTCCAACGCGCCACCCGCGACGAACGCCGTTTGCCAGACGTTCGCTTCCGTGTCAAACGTGGCAATCGACAGTCGGTCGTACGGAATCAACCTGTTCAGTGGCGTGGCGGCGTTTTCGTAAAGGCCCTGTACGTCCAGTGTCGACCCGGCCATCTGGCCGAGTTTCGCCAGCAAGGTTCGCTCGTACGCTTCCCTTTCCGTCCGGGCGAACAGGTCGGCGTTGACCACCGCGCCCGTTATCTGGGACGAGACCCGCTCCGCGAGTTCCAGGTCCGAGCGCGAATACGCGTTCGGGGTTCTGGATGAAAGGATGAGGGCGCCGATCGCCTCACCCTGGTGCATCAATGGCGCTGCGATAAGGGACCGGACATCCATTACCTTCGCCAGCGGTGCATGTCCGGGGAAACTCTCGATAAATCCGTCATCCGGTGCGCGCGATTTGCGAAGCCCGGCCCGGGTTTTCGTCAACTCCTCGAAGACGGTTCCCTTCAAGGGGCGATACACACCCGGTAGCCACTCGGGAACGGCCACTCCGACCGAATAAAGAGAAGAAATTGAACCGGCCTCGACATTCAGCCTCACCAGGCTGAGCCGGTCGTATGGCAGGAGTTCACGTATTTTCTCGACTACTCCCGCGTAAATCTCGGTGAGGTCGAGGGTGGAGCCGAGCATCCCCGCTATATCCGCCACGATGCCGCGCTCGCGTGACGACATCTCTGATTCCTTGAGAAGCAACGCGTTTGATACGGCGCTGGCCAACATCAAACCCACTCTCTCGGCGAGCCTGACCTGATCTTCCGTGTACGCCTCGGGCTCAGTGGAGTGAATGAATAGCGCCCCGAATACGTCTGAGTCTGACGTCATGGGCACCACAATCGTGGACTGGATGCCCGCTTCAAACGACGGGACCATTCCAGGGAATTCTTGCGCCGACGGATAACCCGCCCCGGATACTCCGAGTACGAGAGGTTCACGCGTTCTCGCGACGGCCTCCGTGGCGGATCCCGATAACGGCCCGCGCAACAACTGGCTTTCCGCCAACTGATCTGCGTGCCATTCGCGCTGGTCAACCCATTCGTCGGTTTCACGGTCGATAACGTTCACTACCACTTTATCGGTGGGAAGTAACAGCGCCAGCTTTTCCACAAATCCAGGGAACACGTCGGTCAAATCGAGGGACGAGTTCAGTACTTGATATACGTCGGAGAGCATCGACTCTTCGATCGCTCGCCGCGAGGCATCCTCTCTGAGAGAGGCTCCGCTGATTCCACCGGCGATCTGGTCTGCCACGGACTCACCGAGCGACGCTTCGTGTTCGGAATAGGCACGGTCCTCGAAATTCGTGAAGATTAGAGTCCCGAACTTCACGTTTTGCACTGACAACGGGATAGCAAGAATGGCTCGTATTCCGGAATCCAACACCGGTTGTAATGCTGGATATTCATCCCAGTAATCATCCGGGAACGCGCTTTTCGACCAGTTCACGGTTGCGTTTCCGGACACGCAAAGTTCGGTGAGCGATCCTTTCAGCGGAATACGCGTCCCCGGTTCGCGACCGGGGATAGCGGAACCGCCTATGTAGCGCTCAACGAAATATTCATGTTCTCCGACCGTCGTGATCACGATTCGGTCGGCGGGGACGAGCTGGGCGGCGAGTACGGCGAACGATTCATACACGTCGCCGAGGCTGACCGACGAGTTCACGACTCGACCGATGTGGGAGAGGACGGCTTCTTCCTTCGCCCGTTGCTCGACCCTTTCGTGAAGTTCCGCGTTGACCACGGTTCCGGCCAGGAGTTGAGCGGCGCGCTCGATTACTTCAAGATCGTCCGGCTGGTAGGCATCGGTATCTAACGCCGCGACGCCGAGAATCCCCACCGTCTCCCGCTCCCACAACAGCGGTACGACGATGGTCGAATTAAGGCCGGCCTCATGGATGTTTCGGGCGCCGGGATAGGTGGCGATCAGTTCATAGATATCGTTGCTACGCAAAGGTTCACGCGAATTGAATACCTGTGCCGTCAGGCCGTTGGAGGTTAACGAGGATTCGTCAGAACTGGTCATCCCGTCATACCCGACGCCGGTCGCGAATACGATCCGCAGGCCGTCCGATCCGGTATCGTTCACCGCCAGCGTCAGCCGGTCGACCGGCATCAGTTCCTTTAGCCGATCGACGAGACTCTGCAACGAGAATTTCAGGTTGAGCGAGGATCCGGCGTCGCGACCGACCGCGGCCAGCACCGCATTCACCTGTGCCTGCCGCTCAAGCCTGTTGCGAAGCTGCGCGTTCATCATCCAGCCCGTCAGCAACCCGGAGACCCGGCGTATGAATTCGACCGTCTGATCGTCATATGACTCGAATTGTTCAGACGCGAATCCGAAGGCGCCGATCGCCACCTCGTTCCAGATAAGAGGCACGGATATCGCGGACCTGAATCCAGCGTGTTGGAGTTCGTCCACCCCGGGTATACGGTCGATGAACGCTGGAATATCACTGATCACGACGGGAGCGCCGGTCGATACGACCCGTTCTGAAATGCCGTTAGGAAGAGAATCGCGTTTGCCCGCGCTGTCATCGGATCCCAGCGGTTTGCCGGAAACGAATCTGAACTCCAGCAAGTCCGTATCCCTGTTCACCAGGGAGATAACCGAACGATCGACGTTCAAGATCTCCCGCAGGTCATCCATGATCAGTTCGAGGACGGTATCGGGATCGAACAAGGTCGATATCTTCCTGCCGATATTCGCCAGTACAGAATCTTCACGGGCTCGTCGTTCCACTTCCATGAGGAGTTCCCAGTTGGCGAAAGCACCGGCAAGTTGATCGCCTATCCGTACGAGGAGGTCCAGATCCTCCGTGCCGTAGGCGCCGGAGCCATTGGAACGAAGACTCAGATTTCCTACTACAAGCCCCTGGGATCGGAGGTTGACACCGACACCGGACTGAAGTCCGGCCATACCAGCCAGCTTTTCACCCCCGTAACCGATCTGATCTTCAAGCTCTGTGGTCTCAAAAACAGATCCACGCGTGTCGAAATAACCGCTGTCTATGAGCTCGTCGCTCAACCTGGTCACTTCTCCGGGTGCGAAACCTTCGATGACGGCCCCGGAGACAAACCGCGTGTACGCGAGCTGTGTTCCGAGGTCGATCCCGGTCAGGACGAAACGATCGAAATCGATCGACCGTGAAATCAACTCGGCGACCCTGTCGAAAACGTCACCGAATTCCGGCGACGAACTAACGGCACGGCTGACCTCTGCTAGCAGAGTCTCTTCCCGGGCCCGCCGCTCGAGTTGCTGGTGCAGCTCAGAGTTTGCGAAAGCCCCGGCGATCTGAACCGACACCCTCCTCAGAAGCTCAAGATCCCGCGGGCCGTACGCGTCGGGATCTTTTGATCGCACGCTCAGGTTGCCCACCAGTAAGCCACGGGATATCAAATTGGCAGACATTCCGGAACGGAGACCGGCAGCCAGCGCATGCCTTTCGGTACTGGCGCTGTCCACGTCATCCGGGTCCCCGCTGTCTATAAACTCCACGTTCCCGGTTTTTCGCACTGCCTCGAGCGAGCTCGCTGGCACAAAATGGGAATCTCCGGGCATGAAACCTTCGACCGGCACGCCCGAAAAGAAACGTGTACTGGCACCGCCGGTAACTTCATCAATGCTCGCGATCGCAAACCGGTCAAACGGGATCACGCCCGAGATCAACTCGGCCAGGGAATCAACCACGTCGCCGAACTCCGGAGAGGACGTAACGACAAGACCGACTTCTGCCAGCATCGCCTCTTCGCGTGCCCTGGTATTGACTTCGTCGTGCAGGCGCGCATTGATGATCGCCCCGGCAAGGTGGGGCGCGAGGCGTTCCACGAGATTCAGGTCGTGCATCGTGTAGGCGTGTAGGTCCAGGGCATTGACGGCAAAAACGCCTATGGTTTCGTCGCCGGAGAACAGCGGGACGAGGATGTCCGAGTTCAAACCGGCCTCGAGCGCTCGGATCACTCCCGGCGCTTCGTCCAGCACTTCGGACAGGTCGTTGATGATTCGGCTTGTACCGGTGTTGAACACGAGGGCGGGCAGCCCGTTAGCGGAGGGGCGCGGCGCCGTTTGTCCCGGCAGGGAAGGAACGGTGACGCCACTGGTGTATGCGAAATCCAGCGATCCCGTCGACTCTGACCGCATGCTGATCGAGACCCTGTCCGCCGGCAAAAGATCATCAAGTTTCTCGAAAACTCGATCAAGCGCCTCAGCCATATCAAGGGTGGAACTCGCCGCTCTTCCGATCTCAGCCACCAACTCGCGCTCTTTGGTATCGCGCTCCATCGTCCGGTGCAACTGCGCGCTCGCCACGGACCCGGCGATCTGGGTGGCTATCCGTTCAAGCAGGTCAAGATCCGCGTCCGAGTACGTCCCTGGTTCCCCGTCGTCAGCGCCAAGAACACCGATGACAGAGCCGCGAACAACAAGCGGGGCGTAGATTCCGGATCGGGTCCCCTGATGGACCGCGTTCTCCACATCGGAACATCCGTCCGGCACGGACGGAATATCGTCGAACCTCAAGGCATTCCCGGAGGCGCGAACTTCTTCCAGGATGTCGCGCTGCCTCGATAAGTCACCCGCGCACGCGCGCGGTGCCTCGCCCGCGGCTCCGGACGTGAACTCCCCGTGCAACTCTCCGGTTTCCGGCGCCACGAGGGCCAGGATTACCCGGTAAGCCGGGACCAGCTCCCGTACGGAGGTCGCGATCTGCTGGTAGACAACTTCAAGTTTTTCCGATTCGCTCACGGCGCGGCCAATCTTCGCGAGCGCGAGCGACTCGCGCAGCCGCCTGGGTACGGCCCGTGTCGGCGACGAATCGTCCAGTTTTCGGTCTTGGTCGATCAGGGTCTTTTCACTTTCGGTACTCGACATCCAGATCCCACCGCCGACTCTTCCCGGTTAGTCCGAAATTGCCGGGTTTCGGAGTTCAATGGATTGCAGGAGTGCTGTCTTCAGCTTCCTGATGAATCAGGAGTTATGAGTTTGCGGCGTAACGCCTCTGCGGCCGCCCGGGTCCGGCCTTTCACCAGAAGTTTTTCGTAGATCCGGCTCAACCTTGATTTCACGGTGTTCATGGGCATCACTATCGCCGTGGCGATCCGGGGGTTTGAAAAGCCATCTCGGAGCCGCGCACTTCCATCGATGTCAGGTCGTCGTCGTGTCGATGGCTGGACGTCCCGGACAAGTGACGCAACTCGGTGGACGCGATCTCTGGATTGAGGCTGGATCTCCCCGCATATATGTTGCGAATGGCTCGCTCCAGAACTTCCGTCGGTCCGTCCTTGAACAGGTAAACGTGTGCACCGGAATCAATAGCTCTCAACACCTCGTGCTCGTCCTTGAAACTGGACAGGACGAGCAAGTCTACCTCAGGCCTTGCGCCCCGAATCCTTTTGATAGCGTCTGCACCATTCATTACCGGCATGTTGAGATCCATGATGACCACGTCAGGTTTCATGGACGTGACGATCTCCACGGCGTCCCGGCCGTTTCTCGCCGCGCCGATCACTTCAAGATCGGCTTCGGCTGACAACATCAGGCTCAGACCCTCACGAATGACCGTGTGATCGTCCACTATCATCAGCCGAACTTTCGGTCTGGCGCTCGTAGCGCCCATCTGGCGACCGATCTATATCTGCTGACGGAGCAAACCAGCTTTTCTCGTCCCGATGCGGTGACCTGGTTCGGGCGGGGAGAGTGCGACCGATTCGGTACAGCGATCCGGGACGCCAGCGGCATTTCGGCAACACCGGGTCGCTTGTGGGCGCCCCGGGGCAAAACCGCTGTTCCTTTCCTTCCGGCAGATCCGTTCTAGCGGTTCTGTCACAGGCAGGACGCATCAGGACGAATGGATTGGCCGGTTCCCGGGAGCCGCGCACCGAACGACCAGCCTGGAGTTCTTGCACTTCATCCAAAGTCCCGGGTTCAGCATTACACATTATGGCAAATATGAGTCAAAAATAAGTAAAGAATTATGTCTACTGTACGCATGAGACACGGGGCGTCCCCGGTTCACTGGTGATGCGGATGCCTCGTTCTGCGATAAGGAGGCCTGTAAAGCCCTGTCTCGATATACAAAGGGGTTAATCCGGAGAGGGTCTTATCGTTATCTCCCCGTTCGCGCCCTTCCGGCGCGCCGCCACGCGAGCGCCATCAACCCGACCGGAAACGCCAGTGTCACCGCCCCCAGCACGACCACGATAGCCACCGCGCCGAGCCCGAAGATGTCGTCGATCTCGTGCTTGATCCAATCGACCAGCGTCGGGTCCACGTATTCGGAGTGGTGGAGAAGCAGGCCGAGTGGTGAGAGCAGCGCGTCGTCAGTCCACATAAGGCCGGCTCAGTCCCCGTCGGACGCCACGCCTGCTACGGGAGTGGCGGGGGTTATGGCCTGTGGCTGTTGGTATCGAATTGAGTACTTTCGTTCCCGAATGGCGAAACTTGCCACGCCGGCCAGCACAAGAAACACGAAACCGCCGACAAACGCCGGATCATATGTGTCCCACACGTCGAATACGATCCCTGTCAAAACCACCGCCACGCCCCCACCGAGTTGGTGGGCCATCATGATCAGACCGTTGATAGTACCCACATTTCGCAACCCGTATACGTCAGCCGTCAACCCCGTAGTCAGCGGCACCGTGGCCAGCCAGGACATACCGCCGAGGACAGCGAATCCCCACAGGGCCATCGTGCCGGGCAGGAAGATAAGAGCCAGGAAAGCGAGAGCCCGCACC
>JASLLE010000117.1 GCA_030747175.1 Dehalococcoidia bacterium
GTTCGAGGGTGTGCTGGACGCCGACGATGCGTTTGCTCGGATTGAAGGCGGCGATGTGACGGTTGCGGCGTGGGACGGCCCGGGCGGAGCACTGGCGTTCGCGCTGGACGGAACGACGGGCGCGGCGGGTGTAGGCGTAGCGCCGACTGCGGAACAGGCGATGGCGTTGTTGGATGCGCTGGTGGATCGGTAACGGTTATCACTCTTTGAAGCTCGCCTCTGGTTGAACGGCTCCGCTGGGATGTATGCTTTCGCAGCTAGCGCGCCTTGCTTGCGCCGCTGACGCAGTTCGCCAGCGCTGCTCGTAGTCAACACGTCTGTAGAGGACCAGGAAACGCCGTATGCCGACCAGAGTTCTTCTCCCCCAGTGGGGCATGGGCATGAACGATGGCACCATCGTTAAGTGGCTCAAGCAGGAGGGTGACACCGTCGAGGTCGGCGACCCGCTCTGCGAAGTGGAGTCGGCCAAGGTCAACAGCGAGGTGGAGTCGCCGGGCGCGGGCACGCTTGCGCGGATCGTTGTACCGGAGGGCAAGACGGTCGATACCGGCACGCTGCTCGCTGTACTCCTCTCTGAGGGCGAAGAAGGCGTAGAACTGCCTGAACCGATGTCCGACGCGCCGCCCGCTCCCGCGGCGGCGCCCGCGAGGAGTGGAGGCGTATCAGCCGCCAATCGACCAGCCGGACGAAAAGAACCGGCGGCCGGCCGACGCCAGATCACGCCGATTGCGCGAAAAGTAGCGCGAGAGCTGAACATCGATCTCGACACGGTCACCGGCACCGGCCCTGGAGGACGAATCCTTGAGGAGGACGTACGCGCGGCCGCAGCGGCGCCGGCGCCGGAACCCGCGGCAGGCGTGTCGTACCCGGCCGCAGAGGACGGGCCAGACATCGCCGAGACGATTCCGCTTACTGGCCTCAGGGCTACCATCTCACGTCGAATGAGCGATAGCGGCGCGATCCCGACCGTCACGCTTACGACAGAGGCGGACGTCACCGAAGCCGTCGCAATGCAACGGCAACTCGTTGGCGAATGGCGTGCACATCGGTTGCGACCGCAGTTCCAGGACCTGGTGCTGTCGGCGACTGCGCGTGCGCTGAAAGATCATTCAAAGATGAACGCCCACTTTGCGGGGGATGAGATCAGGATTCTCGCCGAGGTTAACCTGGCGTTTGCGGTGGCCGTTGCGGACGGACTAATCGTTCCCGTGATCCACGGCGCTGACGGGATGACCACGCTGGACATCGCACGCCGGGTGCGTGAGGTGATGTCTCGGGTCAAATCGAATGAGTTGCACGTGGACGACATGCGCCACGGAACCTTCTCAGTCACCAACCTCGGGTCGGTGGATATCGATGCGTTTGACCCCCTGCTGGATCCGCCCCAGGTGGGGATTCTTGGCGTAGGCCGGGTCGTCCAGAAGCCCGCCGTGTTCGAGGGTGATGTGGTGGTGCGGTCGATGTGTTTCCTGAGCCTTACGTTTGACCACCGCGCCGTCGATGGCTACCCGGCCGGCGAGCTGTTGAAAGCCGTCGCTACGAACCTGGCCGAACCAGGCTGGATGGCCTCCTGAGTACGCTCGACTACTCCCGGTCCAGAAACGGGCACGCATCGTGATTACCGTCGGCGTGATCGCCAATCCGGCCGCGGGCAAGGACATCCGCCGTCTCGTGGCCGCTGGCAGGGTTGTCTCCAACCAGGAGAAGGCCAACACGCTCCGGCGTGTCTTCGCCGGGCTGGTCTCCACTGGAGTGGAACGTGTGCTCGTCATGCCGGACCTGAGCCGCCTCGCCGCGCCCGCTATGGAAGATGTTGAGTCCCAGATCGACGCCAGTTACCTGGAAATGCAACGCATCGACCACCAGGACGGCTCGACCCGGGCGGCGAGGATGATGGCGGACGAGGGCGCGGGAGCCATCGTGACGCTCGGCGGTGACGGCACTAATCGCGTGGTCGCCAAGGGCGCAGGCGACGTGCCGATTGTCCCGATCTCGACCGGCACGAACAACGTGTTCCCGCAGATGGTCGAGGGGACGCTTGCCGGGATCGCAGCCGGTTCGGTCGCGATGGGAGTCGATGGTGTTGACGAGGCTGTCACCCGTTGCAAGCGTCTCAACGTTCTTGTGAACGATGAACTGGCCGACATGGCCCTGATCGATGCCGCGGTCTCCACCGAGATGTTTGTCGGCGCGCGGGCCGTCTGGAACATGGAAACAGTGGAAGAGGTGTTCTTGACCAGAGCAGAGCCGGCCAGCATCGGTATTTCCGCAGTGGGGTCGCGACTTCGGCCCGTGGCGATCGATGAGCCGTTTGGGCTGCGCATAAAACTCGGCGAAGGCAATGGCCCGACCGCGCGTTCCGTAATGGCGCCGATCGCCCCGGGGATGGTGCCCGAGGTCGCGGTGTCGGAGTGGGGTGTGTTGCAGCCCGGCGAGAGACGGCTTATCCAGCGGCGACCGGGGACCATTGCGCTGGATGGGGAGCGTGAAGTAACGCTGCTTCCGGGACAGAAGGTCGAAATAGTGCTGGCGCTTGACGGCCCGAAAGTAGTCGACGTTACGCACGCATTGAGGCTGCTCGCGCCGAGGGACGACGGGGGCGACGACGAGTAGGTTTCGGGTGGACACAACACGGTTCGTCTGCGCGGCGGCCTGATCGAGCCCGAACCGTCCTCCAAATAGCCGCCCGTTAGGGCTACCAGATGGACCAGCCGCCATCTACCACCAGATTGTGGCCGGTTATCCATGCGCCCGCGGGGGATGCCAGCAGTGCGATAGCGCCCTTGAGGTCGTTGTCGGTTCCTGTTCGTTGCAGCGGGATGGCCTGTCGTGAGCGCTCGACGTGGCCTTCATCGGTGCTCGCTTTCGGGATCTGCCCGGGGCTGATGCAGTTCACCGTGATGCCGTACTCACCCAGCTCCGCAGCCAACCCGCGAGTCAGGTTGATGATGCCGCCCTTCGCCGCCTGGTACGGCGGACCTGATCGCTTGAAGGTCGGCAAACCCTCGTACATGCGTTTATCGGACGTCAGGAAACCGTGGATCGACCCCAGCGTGACTATCGAACCGCTTTTCGCCGGGATCATGACGCGGGCGGCCGACTGGGCGCAGATGTATGTCCCGGTCAGGTTCAGGTCCACGGTTCGGCGGAACTCGTCGATGCTGGCATCGGGAATGTAGGAGTCGGTGAACGCCCCGCCGGAGTTGGCGACCATCACGTCCAGGCGGCCGCGGTCCGACATCACTCTGTCGACCAGCGCATCAACTTGAGTTTCGACCGTGACATCACAGCCGGCGGCAGTGACGTCCAGGCCAAACCCCCGGAGCTCCCCGGCCGTTTCTTCGCACAGTTCGGCGCGTCGGCTGGCTATGTAAACGGACGCCCCCATCTCGGCCAGCGCGCTCGCCATCGCCCGCCCGAGGTGTGTTCCGCCGCCTGTCACGATTGCGGTGCGGCCGGACATGTCCAACATCTCCATGACCGTGGGCATCTTTGGGACTCCGTTTAATGATTGCGAACGGGATTCAGGCTCGAGGCGCTCGGAAGGCGTGGCGTAGTTTGAGGGTGCGTTCAACCCGGGGATACCAGCCCCGGGGCGATACCTGCGACGTGTGGAGGTAACAGCGGACACGCACTTCGTCGCTGCCCTCGGTGAACTCAAGGACACGGGACAGCGGGTAGCCGGTACGGTTCCGATCCATGTGCCAGCGGGTCAGGGGCGAGACGTTGATGAAGTTGACGCCCCACTTTGTCTCGATATGCGAGCGTCCGTTGAATTCATCGTCTGGATGGGCATGCGTATGTGCGCCGAGCCACAGATCCATCGCCGGGGTGTCGGTGTTGTCCTGATCGCTGCCGCCCGCCAGAACACCTTCCAACAATCCGGTATCGGGCTGCTCACCGACCCAGTACAGGTATGCCGCGCCGATGGGAGCGCCGCGCTCGAAACGGCCGTGATACAGGTTATCGACGCCCTCCCAGTCGGCCGATCCGACCGTCGTCTCTTTGAGCATGTGGTGGTGTGCAGAGATGATGATCTTGTCGGGGTTCGATTCGAGTTTGCCCCTCCACCACTCGAACGTTTCCGACGAGATAGCGCCCGCCGGGTAGCCGCCATCGATGTCCCGCCCGACCGGCGGACCGCCGTCGTTACGGTCCCCCATCATGAGGAATAGCAGGTTGCCGGCTTCGAATGAATAACGTTCCCACGTGCCGTCAACGGGGAAGGGGCGTTTCGAGGCGTTTACGCCTGAGTAGGCGGTGTTGTCGCCGGTGGGATCGAGCCACTTCTTGAACCACCATTGTTGTGGCTCGTCCGGCCCGGACGCATCGTGGTTGCCGACCAGGTCATAAACCTGCTCGCGACGGTGTTTCTTCAGCGCGCCGTACTGTCGGACTACCTCCTCGCCCTCGTCGTCAACGGGCGAGCCCTGGTTGCCGGAGAAATCGCCCAGGTTCACGGCGACGTCCCAGTCGAACCCGCCAGGCCCTTCCGACTGCTCGATAGCTTCCGACAGGCTTCGTCGTCCGTCCCCCTTGATGAGGTCAGATCCAACATGGGCGTCACTCATCGCCCACAGGACGAAGCGATCTCCGGAAGGCGGCATGTGCTGCTCCGCGTACTTGATTGGGGTGATTCGCGAAAGGGCTGACTAATCGACTCGCATCACTCTGTACATGGTGCGGAAGAACTTCCCGGTGAGCCAGCCGAACCCTGCGCCGACGCCGGTTCCCAGGAGTGCAAAAGCAACGATCCATTCTGCTGCGAGACTACAGTTAGTCTGGGACAGGCAGAAAAAATACGAATTGAGCAGGTAGCCGAACGTCATCCCGCCGCCGACTAATGCACCGCCAATCACGCTCCGGCGCGGTCGCCGGAGCCAGAAGGGTTTGGGCGTGCCAGAGGTTTCGGTGTTCTCTGGGTCGTATGTGGATGCGCCGGCTGAATTGTCCGGCGTTGTTTGTTCTGTCATGAAGGCTCTAAATCATCGCGCCATTGCGTATGCGTCGGCGCGGAGATCAGACGCCGCCGTCACGGTTCCTGTGTCCGAGTCACGTGTTATTCCACAGACGTCGCCCGTGATGCGGGCCCAATCGTCGATGCGATTCACGAGATGCCCGCGTCTCGACAACTCAACCGCCGTTGCGTCGTCAATCCGTCCCTCCAGGTCCAACCGGCCCGGGTAATAGGCGTGCGGCCAGAACGAATCCGGGAAGCTCTTTGACTGGAAGCGCGGCGCTTCGGCGGCCTGCTGTGGAGTCATCTCGAACACGGCCTGGTTGAGGAAGAACTGGAGGGTGGTCTGTATCTGCGCGTCGCCCCCTGGCGTGCCGAACGGCATCCACGGCCGGCCGTTTTTGAAAGCCAGCAGGGCGTTGGGAGTCAGGCGTGGTCGCTTGCCGGGCGCGAGGGCCGAGGGGTGTTTTGGATCGAGCCAGGACTGGTTGCCGCGGCCAGACGGGGCGAAACCGAGTCCCTTGATTACCGGGGCGAAGGAGATCGTGTCACTCGGTGTCGCCGAGAACATGTTGCCGTCCCTGTCGACGACGCATGCGTAACTGGTATCGCCCTCGGTTCCCGCGGCGAGCGGCCCCGGCGGCTGGTAGTTGTATTCGGCGGGGGCTGATCGGCCTTCGAAGCGCCAGGGATTTCCGGCGGCAGGCATCGCGGGAGACGCAGCTTCGAGATCGATCTGCGAGCGGCGGTCGGATGCGTATGAAGGGTCGAGCAACCCCTTGATCGGTACGTCCACCAGGTCCGGGTCTCCGAAATAGGCGTCCCTGTCGGCGAACGACAGTTTGACCGCCTCGGTGAGCACGTGGATGTAGTCCGCGGAGTTATGACCCATCGATGCGAGATCGTGGCCGTCCAGGATCTGGATGGCCTCTGCGAACGACGGTCCCTGGCACCACACGCCGCAGGTGTAAACCTCGAACTCGCCGCCCGGCCCGGAAAAGCGCCCCGTTTCCGGGGCTTCCCTGCCGACCTGGAACGAAGCCATGTCATCCATCGTGAGAAAGCCGCCGCCTTCTTGAACAGCCGCCACGATCTCTTCGCCGATCTCGCCCGTGTAGAACAGATCCCGGGCCGCCCGGATTCCAGCTTCCCGCCCCATATCCGTCGCGCCGCGTTCGGCTTCGATGAGGCGCTCGAACGTTCTGGCGAGGTCGGTCCGGACCATGCGTTCGCCGGCCGCGATTGGCCGTCCTTCGGGTGCGAACACCTCGACGGTGGACGGCCAGTCTTTGAAGCCTTCGTAGGCGGCGGCGATTCGACGCCCGACGCCCCGGCTGACGGGGAAGCCGTCCCGGGCGAGCTCCAATGCCGGCGTGATGACCTGTTCCAGCGTCATGGTGCCGTGGTCCGAGAGAGCGGTGAGCCAGGCGTCCGGGGCCGCAGGGACGATCACCCGTTCCATGCCGGTCGGGATGTCTCCGCCACGGTCTTCAAGGAAATGCTCAAGCGTGGTGCTCCGGGGCCATCGTCCCAGGCCCGAGATGGTAGATACGCGATCGGCATTCGCATCGTATATCACGATGGGCGCAACCCCGCCGAAGCTGGTGTTGTCTGCGACCACGACGTTGATGGCGATACCGGTCGCCACCCCTGCGTCGATGGCGTTTCCGCCCTGCTCAAGGATGCGGAATCCGGCGGCGGTCGCGAGGTGATGTCCACTTGAGACGGCGTGTGAATTACCCATGAGGTCCGGCCGGTAGGACGTGATACCGGTCGGCATCTGGCTCGTCGTCATCGCTCTCTCCAATCGGAAGCTCCAACGGCATGAACCGCCGTTGACGCGCCCGAGTGTAATCCAATCGCGGTGTGGAGCCGTTGGAGACCGATATGTAGACTGTCGCCACGTCAGACCTGCGACCTGAATCCGCCTGAATCCAAGGACAGCAACGTGACCATGCCGCCCCGGGTAAACGTTCCCGCCCTAGATGACGCAAATGGCCTGCACATGGCCGCCGTCGACCACCTGTTCGTGGGGACGCGCAACGCAACCCAGCTTGCCGAAGAAGGCGGGCCGCTGATGCTCGTCGGCAGCGACGGTATCTACGTCGACGATATGGATGGCAACCGGTACATCGACGGCATCGGCGGGATGTACTTCCGCAACACCGGCCACGGGCGTGAGGAGATCGCACGCGCCGTCTACGAGCAGCTCAAGGACGTTTCGATGCACGTCTACGCCGGGAGCACGCCAACCACCGTGCAACTCGCCGCGAAGCTGGCCGAGCTAACCCCGGGCGACCTTACGAAGACCTTCTTTACGAGCGGCGGATCGGAGTCCGTCGAGTCGGCCCTGAAGCTGGCGCAGGGCTATCAGAACCGCGTTGGCGACCGGGGCCGGTACAAGGTGATTAGCCGGAAGGGCAGCTACCACGGCGCTACCTGGGGGACGATGTGGCTCGGCTCGCACCCCTTCTTGCCGCGTGAGGAGTACCAGCCGGTCCCGTCGCACGTCGTGCACGTGGCCAACCCGAACCCTTACCGCTGCGAGTTCGGGGGGCAGACGCCGGAGGAGTGCGCCGAGCTGTGCGCCAACGCCCTCGAAGAGGCGATCCTTTTCCATAGCCCGGAGTCGATATCGGCCTTTATCGCAGAAACGGTGTCACAGCCGCTCGGGGGTGTGGTGCCGGGCCCGGGCTACTTCCAGCGGGTTCGAGAGATCTGCGACAGGTACGGCGTACTGCTGATCTTCGACGAAGTGATCACCGGGTTCGGCCGCACCGGCAAGTGGTTCGGGGCCGACACGGTGGGCGTGACGCCGGACATCATGACTATTGCCAAGGGCCTGACGAGCGGCTACTTCCCGATGGGCGGCGCGATCGCCTCTAAACGAGTGTCGGACGCTTTCACGGGCGGGCCGGATGCGACCTTCAAGCACATGTTCACGTACACGGGCCACCCGGGAGGCGCAGCGGCAGCGCTGGCGAATCTGGACATCATGGAGCGCGAGGGGCTGGTCGAAAACTGTCGTATACAGGGCGAGCGGCTGTGGGATCGACTCCAGGAGATCAAGGACAGGCACCCGATCGTGGGCGATGTCCG
>JASLLE010000118.1 GCA_030747175.1 Dehalococcoidia bacterium
AGAGACATTCATGCCGACCGTCCCAGAGGTCGCAGGACTAACATAATCCCTGGTATCGCTTCAGGGGGCAGGTCAATCCCACGTCCCGGTGTACAGCGAGGACCGCCATGGGCCGGCCCGCTCCGCCTGTGTCGGGCGCCTGGTCGAGCATCAACCCGAAGGTCTGCATCACCTGTAGATCGGCAGGATGGCCGGCCAGGTCGACGACGGCCACCTCGTCCGCGAGTGCTGAGGCCGCAATGCCGCGGCGGGCGTCCTGGACGAGTGGATGGGACGGGTCAAGGGTGACCGTGGACGTGGGATCCGTCGTGTAAAGGACCGAGCCGTCCAGGCCGAAGATCTCCAGTTTCACCACGTCCATCCCGAAGAGGGATCGGCGCATGAACCCGTCAAACTCGACGGTGCTCACTATCGGCCCGATCTGCGGACGCAGGTCCTCAACAGGTCTGTCGGAGAGGGGCCCGTGATGTATCGCCTGGCCCAGGAAATCCAGCTCACGCGCCTGCTGATTTCTGGTGACTTCCAGGTAATCCGAACGTGAAAACTGGACGCCGCCGATCACGATCACGGCCGATATGACGGCTATCGTCACGAGTCCGACTGCGACCGGACGGCGGGCGTATTTTCCGATCTGTTCGAGGATCATCCGCATCCGTTTACGCTATGCCGGACAGCCGAAACGAAAGACAGAAGGAGGGCGTTCGGCGACGATCGGTCTTGCGCGCGATACAGGCCCACTTCCCGTTCAGCACACATACCAACATACCCGACGCGCGCGCGGGTTACGTACGAGCGCCGCACCAGTAAGAATGGGGGTAGTCCCCCACGGCCGCCCGTAGGACGCGTGTATTTCACGCTGTTTGACCGTGCGCGCCGCCCGGCGTATCGTCGCTCGGCGCCGCAATCACGGACCTCGATTCCAGACCACTCGACAGCCTGCGTACCAGTAGACATGAGGAACGCCCGATGAAGATCACAGGGATCAAACTTCGGAAACTGCATGGGACGATGGAGTTCCCGGGCGAGTTCTGGGAGGACCGGCTGATCCAGCCGCTCGACATCTACCCGGAGTACAAGGCTCGCGGCGCAGGCTGGCTGCCTAAGATTGACGACAGTCATTACGCCATGACATCCACGTTTCTGGAGATCGAGACGGATGAGGGCGTTAGCGGCATCGGCGGGCCGATCGACGGCGCGCAGGCATACATAATCGCGACCTCCCTGAGCAGAATCATTGAGGGCAAGGATCCGACCGCAAACGAGTTGCTGTGGGACCAGATGTTCCGGGCCTCGGTCCACGGCCGGCAGGGTGAATCGATGATGGCGATCAGCGCCGTCGACTGCGCCCTCTGGGATCTCCGCGGCAAGATCTACAACGCGCCGGTGGTCAGCCTGCTCGGCGGCCCGACACGTACCGAGATCCCGGCTTACGCCAGCATGCTGGGCTTTAACGTGGAAGACCCGGGGCTGATCCGGGAACGAGCACTTGAGTACAAGGCAGAGGGTTACCGGGCGCAGAAGTGGTTCTTCCGACACGGGCCGATGGATGGAGCGGAGGGGTTCAAAAAGAACGTGGAGCTGGTTCGCACACTTCGGGAAGCACTCGGCGACGATGATGAAATCATGCTCGACTGCTGGATGAGCTGGAACCTGACTTACGCAAAGCAGATTATCGAGCGGATAGAAGAGTTCCACCCGCGCTGGATTGAAGAGACGGCCATGCCGGACCGCATCGACACCTACTCGGATATCCGGGCCAGCACCACTATCCCGGTATCCGGGGCGGAGCACGAGTACACGCGCTGGGGCTTCAAGCGCTTTATCGACGCCGGAGCCCTGGACGTGCTACAGCCGGATATCTACTGGGCGGGCGGCATCACGGAGACCGTCAAGATAGCGGCCTACGCCTCTGTCCACGACCTTCAGTGCATACCGCACGGCCACTCAAGCCAGGCGAATGCACACTTCTCGTGCGCGATGGTGCCGACGCTGACGCCGATCCAGGAGTATCTGGTCAAGTGGAACACGGTCCACCAGTTCTTCCTGAAGGACCCGATAGTGCCGCAGGACGGTATCGTCCACGTCTCGCTGCAACCCGGCATGGGCATGGAGCTGGACCCGGACAAGATCGAATCAGAAGAGCCGGTCGAGTTTTAGGCGATCAGCAGGCACCACCGTAGGTGCGTAAGGCAATACGCCCACGCCCGTTCTTCGAGAGCCTCAGGACACGGGCGGAGGCGCTGGATATACCGGGTTACCCGGCGACGATCGGAACGGCGGCCTTCTTTTTCCCGTAAATGCCGATAACTTTCCGAATCGAGCGTCCATCCCCGTAGAAGATCATCTCGATCAACTGCCCCGGCGTGTGCCGATGCCACTCGACCGTTGCACTGTCGATAAGCTCTCGCATCTCGCGCCTGGCCCGTACTCGCACGAACACGTCTACAAACGGATTGAGTCCGTCCGGGAGGAAGGTGTTGGCCAGGTCTGCTACCCGGTGCCTGATCTCTTCGACCGAAGCCTTTGCGCGTTCCACGGGATTTCCTGTCTAGGCGAGTGCTGTGCCCGCCGACTTCAAGATGTTGAGCCCCCGGCGACCGTTGCCGTCTCTCTATAAATGTAGGCGCGAAGGTGTCACGGGAAAATGACTGATACGTGACAATTTCATTCCGTGCAAATCACAAAACCCCCCCGGTGACATCACGGGTGTATCCCGTATTCGGTCATGGTCCGGGATGTCTTAAGACATACGGCAGAACCGCGACCCCGGACGTGTTCGTGCGTCGAAGGTGTCCGGGCGTTATTCGGGGTCGCCGTTTCGGCGTTCCATCTCCGGTGTGCGCTGGCGGGTCGGCGGCGTATCCGGGCTAGGCCGCGACGTCCAGTTCATCGATGCCGAGCGTGGCACAGAGGCTCGCGGTTGACAGGTGCTTTTTGGGGATGAATCCCCGCGCTCCTATCTCGGCAGCCAGCAGGGTGTACCCGCGTTCCGGACTCATACTCGTCAATACGACCGACTGGCGCGGCATTTCGGACAGGATGTGGCGTGTGGCTTCGATGCCCGTCATGTCATCCATCTGGACGTCCATGATTACGATGTCCGGCGCTAATTCGCCTGCGAGGGCGATGGCTTCAGCGCCCGAGGCGGCTTCGCCGATCACGTTGAACGTGTTGTCCGTGGAGAGGGTTTCCCTGACCAGGCCCCTGAACATCTCCTGGTCATCAACCAGCAGCACCTGCAAGGGGTCGGTCGCCCGTTCTTGAGCTTGCATTGCCCGCCTTGTCGCGACTGTCTGCGCCGTATTGAAACTCCCCGGCTTTACTGACCACAAAGTTAGGTTGGCGAGACGCGCAATTCCAGTCGTGTCCGCCTCACCACGCGCCCTCCTCGACCCCCATATCGTATGCGGGCACACACGCAGGGATTTCACTGACGGGGCCCGAAACAGACCTCGCCGGCAGGGACCGGAACGGTCAGAGATTCATCGCGTGCCGTGCTAGACTTCGGCGCCGATATCGAACGACAGATCGACGCCGCGTCAGTTGCAAAGTCGGCGGGAACCCGGTCGTTTGCCGGAACGATCTGAGACCGTAACGAAGGTGATTTCTGATTGGCTGAATCTGAAGAGACCTCCGCCGTCGATAGCCCACGCCCGCCAGGGGCGGGAGACGACATCGCCGCCCTTGGCGCAGCGGTCTCGGAAGGCGAGGGCGCACACCTGATCCGGGTCGCACGAGAGCTTGGCTCCGATACGGCGGCGCGTGTTCAACGCCTTGAACGCCAGCTGGACGATCCAGATGAGCTCTCCCGATCCCGTGCCGCTATCGCCCTCGGTGATCTGAACGACCGCAACGCCATCGCCGTACTGCGCGGCCTCCTTGAGAGCGACGATCCGGACGCATGGGCGCTCGGCGTGACCGGGCTCCGGCAGTCCCGTGAACGTCCCGGATGGCTCTGCCTGGAATCCGTCGCTCGCGCCCAGATCCCGGCGCTCGGGCAAGCCGATTCCCGGGCGAACTGGGCCGCTTCCACACGCCTGCTGATGATGGGGCGAACCAAGACCATGGATCGCCTGTTTCGTGCCGCAGACGGCCACTCCCGCAGCATTCCGGCCAGCGCCGCAATCGCCTTTGTTCATGCCGCGATGGCGTCGCTCGATGACCGTGAGCGTGAGGTGATGGAGCTCAGGCTGGGTGTCCGGGACGGACGTGCTGCCACGCCGGAACAGGTTGCCGAGACGCTCGGCGCCGATGAAGACCTTGTCAGGTCGCTCGAATCTGACGCCTGGGTTCGCATCCAGTCTCCCCGTCCCTACACGGCGATCGCCGGCCGCGGCAGATGACCGCCGGCCGTCTCGAATTTGCTCAACGACGCTGATTCGGGTTCACGCCTCGAACCACCCCGCTTACTACCGCCGACCCCCGGAACTACAGATCGGACTGACCATGAAGATCACCGAGATCAAGACCTTCAAGATGCAGGGCGGCGGGCGCAACTGGCTGTTCGTCAAGGTGATGACGGACGAGGGTGTGCACGGCTGGGGTGAGGCCACTCTTGAGCGGCATGAACGGGCCGTCGAAGAGTCTGTCCACGTACTTGAGAAGGCGCTCGTCGGACGCGACCCCACGGAGATCGAACGCAACTGGCAGATCATGTATCGCCACTTTTTCTGGCGCGCCGGCGTGATCCTGGGTTCCGCCATCAGCGGTATCGACCAGGCGCTCTGGGATTTGACCGGAAAGGCTTACAACCAGCCCGTCTACAAGCTCTTGGGAGGGCAGGTGCGTGACAGGGTACGCGCTTACGGTCACTGGGAAGACCTGCGGCCTGACCCGGCGTTGCAGGACCCGACGGCCGGATTCACGGCATACAAGTGCGGCGGCTGGCAGGTGGGTGAGAGCTCATTTCGTGAAAAGGACGTTGTGGAGGCCCTCCGGGAGAAGATCAGGGACATGCGGGAGAAGCTCGGTCCCGATGGCGAGATCATGATCGACAACCACGGTCGTTCCCGCCCCACGGTAGCGATCAAGCAGATCGAGGCGGTGCAGGAGTTCGACGTTCTGTTCTTCGAGGAGCCGACCGCGCCGGATAACCTGGACACATTGCAAACTCTCCGCAACGCCAACCTGCGTACCGACATCGCCACCGGGGAGCGCCTGTTCTTCAGGTGGGGTTTCCGGGACCTTATCAACCGGCGGCTCGTCGATGTGATCCAGCCCGATATCTGCCACGCCGGCGGGATCTCGGAGTTGCGGCGCATCGCGGCGATGGCGGAGACCGAGTACATCAAGTTCGCACCGCACGATCCCGCCGGGCCACTCTCGGTAGCAGCCTCGCTCCACGTCTGCGCAGCCGCGCCCAATTTTCTGATCCTTGAGACCGCTCGCGACATGCCCTGGCACGACCTCGTTCAGAAGAATCCCCTTGTCATTAAAGACGGTTACTTTGAGCTGCCAACGGCCCCGGGACTCGGTGTTGATCTTGACGAGGACGTGATCGCGAGCCGGCCATACCCGGAGCCGTCGTACGGCGCCGGATCATGGGATTCGCTGGATGGTGGCGTGGCGGACGTTTAGGGGCGTCGCGAATAGAGGGTGTCCCCCTCTCCCGGTGGGAGAGGGTTGGGGTGAGGGAGGTCAAGGGTCTTCGCGTAAACAGTATTTTTCTGCCAGACCGCGTGCCGGTGAAGGTCCCTCGACTACGCTCGGGATGACGGTGAATCGTCGGCCGGCTGCCCCCTCTCCCGGTGGGAGAGGGCTGGGAGCCTGCCCTTCCGCTCGCCGGAAGGGTGAGGAAGGTCAAACCATCGCTCTTGATCGGCCGACTATTTGTCGTTCGATCCGGTACCGGCCAGAACCAGCCGCCACAATCTCGCCAGCATCTCGCGTGCGCCATCGTTCACGCCGCCGAGGTTCTCGACCTCCACATGGCCGTCAGCCTCGGAGTCATCGATCCCTTCGTACTCAGACCGATGCCATGCGAGCAGCTCGGGCCGTCCGTCCGATGCCGACAGGCCGGAGGTATATCGGCCGTGCAGCCGGTTCAGCGCCACGGACTCCGATGCCAGTATCTCCACGATGTAGACCGGCACGCCGTGCTCCCGGGCCATCGCCACCGCGTCAGACCGGTGTTGCCGCTTGACGAACGCCGCATCAAGCACGATCGAGCGGCCTCGATCGAGCGCCTGACCGCCAAGACGGATCATCTCGGCATAGGTGCGGTCTGACATCTGGCTCGCGTAGAGGTCGTCGCGAATCGCCTCGTCGCTGACCCGCTCGGGGTCCAACCCGGCGAGCGTCTTGCGCACCACGTCTGAAGTGAACCGTTCCAGGCGCCATCGCCGCGCCAGCTCATCGGCCATCGTCGATTTGCCGGACCCCATCAGACCGGCCATCAGGTACACCGCCTGCGGCCTCTGCGCCGCCACGATCACGGCCGCCAGCCGACCGTATGATGCTGCCTCTTCGATCACCATATTCCGCCGGGACGCCGAGTCCTCATCAAGCTCGTCCAGCAGCAGTGAAGTCACCTTGCAGCGAACACAGGCCCGGTGCATCAGGTAGAAAGGAGCTAACCGACGCAACTCTTCGTCTCCGGTCTCGGCCACGTAGGCGTCTACCAGCACATCGGCAAGATCCTGTCGTTCCGAATGGATCAGGTCCATCGCCAGGAACGCCAGGTCTGACGCCACGTCGATAAATCGGAACCGGTCGTTGAACTCGATCCGATCGATCACGTGAATCCCGTCGTGATCGAGGAAGATGTTTCCGGCGTGCAGATCTCCGTGGCAGTCACGGACAAACCCGCGTTCCTTGCGCGACTCCATTAGCCTGCCATTCACATCCAGAAACGCCGATGTGTACGCCGTCACATCGTCCAGATCATCGTTTTCGGATGTGACACCCGTGAACCGTGACATCACGTACAGGTTGTCGTCCGTCACAGCTTGCATCGCTTCGACACCGCCCAGGGCCGATGTCGCGTCAACCACGTCCGCATCGGCGTGGAATCGTGCCACGAGCCGTGCGGCGTCCCGGATTTCGCTCGGCCCGATCTCGCCATCCCGGAGCAGCGTCCCGAATGTCCGGTCTGCGGGGAGTTGCCGCATCTTGAGGGCGAACTCAACCGGCTCACCGCTGCCGCCGATCCGGTAGCCACCGCCCGGGACAGATATCACCGGTTCGATGCCCAGGAACACGTCGGGCGAGACCAGGCGGTTGAGTTCAAGTTCAAGCTCGGTGAAATGGCGCCGGAGCTCCAGCGTCGAGTAATCGACAAATCCGAGGTCGACGGGCTTTTTCACCTTGTATGCGTACTGGCCGGTCAGGAAAAGATGGGAGATGTGGGTCTCGATGACCTGGATCGGCTGATCTATTTCGTGCGCGTAGGCGTCAGGGCTGGACAGCGCCTCGACCAGCGCAGCCCGCTCCTCGTGAGTCCGGTCCAGACCCGAAACGGTCGCCATACCTCTAGCCTAAGCCGTAACCCGTGAGAAAGTCGTGGCCCGCGCAGGACCCCCTGCCGTGGAATACGGCCCTTCGAGAGCCTCGGAGCACTGGCGGAACGCCCTTCCAGACTGCCCCTCTCTCGGTGGGAGAGGGCCGGGGTGAGGGAGGTCCAATCGTCGGTCGCCACCGACCAGGCTTCTTGCTCTCTTTAGTGATCGGAGGCTGTGCCCCTTCTCCCGGCGGGAGAGGGCGGGGATGAGGGAGTCAAAGGTTCCAACGATCAAGTGTGTTGTGTCCGGTCGGCCTTATGGTGAAGGTCCCTCGGCTACGCCCGGCATGACGGTGAGACCCTGGCTAGACCGTTTCCTTCAAATGGCGGGCCAGTTTCTGTCCAGCGATGTTGTTCAACACCGGGCGAGGCAGCGCTCGCCCCCTATCAGCCGCGTGTACCCTCACGCAGGATGTCGCCCAGCGCCTCCGTGTGTGATGCGTCGTTGATCGAGACCGGGAACCAGCCGAGGGGGGTGAAGCGGAAACGTGAAATCGACGTGTTGTTGAGCGGAAAACGGTCGATCAGGCTGTCGTT
>JASLLE010000119.1 GCA_030747175.1 Dehalococcoidia bacterium
TTCCTCGACACGTGCAGACTGGCCGAGAAGCTGGGCGTCACGCGTCTGACGCTGCTGGCGGGGCTCCCCGAAGCCGCCCCGGGCGACCAGGTGCCCAACTGGATCCTGTACCCGTTCCCGGCCTGGTACTCAGAACGGTACGAGTGGCAGTGGGAAGAGCGGCTCGTTCCCTTCTGGAGGGAGCACGGGAAGATGGCGGAGGACCACGGTGTCCGCCTCTGTTTCGAGCTGCATCCGGGGGACATGGTGTTCAATCCTGAGGCGCTCTTCCGGCTGCGAAGCGCCGTAGGGCCCGTGATCGGATGCAACCTGGACCCATCTCACCTCTTCTGGCAAGGCATGGACATCATCGAGGTGGTCCGCACGCTGGGCGATGCCATCTACCACGTCCATGCGAAGGACACCGGCATCGATCACCACAACGTCCGGGTCAACGGCTATCTCGGCTTCAAGGAGTTCCAGTACCACGCTGACCGCGCCTGGCTTTTCCGCACGGTCGGATACGGACATGACGAGGGATTCTGGCGGGACTTCGTCACCGCCCTCCGCCTGGCGGGGTACGACGATGTCCTGTCCATCGAGCACGAAGACCCGCTGATGGACCCCGAAGAAGGCCTCCACAAGGCGGCCACCCTGCTGGAGAGTGTCCTGATGCGGAGACCGCCCGCCGGAGTCTGGTTCGAGTAGCTGGGCCTGGTCCCTCGTTGAGCCGCCCCGGGTCCGATACAAGGCTTAGCTCAATGAGCCCCGGCTCTCTCCGGGACGGGTGCGAGGAACAGGCAGGCCTCCAGCTCGCCCGGCCGCTCAGTGCGGCGACCCCAACCCTTGAAAGGGGGAACAGTCGTGACCTACATGGTGACCGGCGGCACGGGTCTCATAGGATCACGCATCACGCGCGATCTGGTGAGAGAGGGTCAGCAGGTCGTGGTCTACGACTGGCTGCCGAACGAGGAGTCACTCGCCGCTCTGTTGAGTGAAGAGGAGATCGGAAGCATGGTGAAGGTCGTCCAGGGCGACGTCACCGACGCCTCCGGTCTCTTCCGGACCATCAACGAGAACGATGTTCAGACGGTCATTCACACGGCGTCTCTTCTCGCTCTCGAATCGGACGCGAACCCTGTCAAGGCGCTCCGGGTCAACTGCGAAGGGACGCTCTGCGTGTTCGAAGCGGCGAGGACCCTTGGCGTCAAGAAGGTGGTCTGGTCAAGCTCCAATGCTGCGTTCGGACCGCCGGACATGTATCCCGAGGAGTACATCCCCAACGACGCTCCCCACTACCCTCAGACCATCTACGGGGCCACCAAGTCCTTCAACGAAACGGCGGCGGCGTTCTATTCCAGCCAGTACGGTGTCGACATCACGGGCATTCGGTACATGCACGTCTACGGCGGCGGGCAGCGCCGGGGGATCTTCGCGACCATCGTCCGGGAGCTTGTCCACAACCCTGCCCTCGGTAGGCCCGGCAGAGTTCCCCACCGCGATGCGGTGATCGGCTGGAGCTACGTGGATGACCCGGCCAGGGCTTCCGTCATGGCAAGCAAGGCGCCCATGACCAAGACCAGGTCCTATTCGATCATGGGCGATGTCCGATCGGTGAAGGAAGTGGCCGACTACGTCAGACAAATCCTGCCCGAGGCTGACGTCACCACGCTGCCGGGGGCTTTCACCGGGGATCCCGTCAGATTCGATACCGGTCTCATCGAAGAGGAGATCGGCTATCGCCCCGAATGGTCAATGGAACGAGGAATAAGAGAAACCATCAACACCACGCGAAGGGAACACGGCCTGCCTCCGGTCTGAACGTGAGCCCCGGTCGGATGCGCCTCAGAACAGTGACCTGACCCCTCGAAACGACTCCAGTTGAAAGTTGTAAGACTGGATGTCTTGAAGGAGGGGGCAGATCAGGAGCAGACCGAAATCGCGTATCTCCTGATCGTAATCTGCCTTATCGCAGGCCCAGTGGCATATCTACTGATCAGATAGCTGTGCCATGAAATCGAACGGCACGCTCCCGAGTCATGACACTACTGCCTGATAGTGTCGGCGTCCCCGGGACAACATCACGGCATCAAGTCGCCCGGTGTCCCGCCAGTCGATCCGCGGGGCTAAACATCGCATGCGCCTCGGCAGCCTTGGCCGCGTCGTAGGTCGCCGAGTAACGCCTCACCATCGCCGATGTCGAGTGCCCGAGCAGGTATTGGACATCCAATTCTCTCGCCTGGTTCTCGATCGCCCACGTCGCAAAGGTATGACGGAACCGATGTGGATTGGCGTGGACGCCAGTCTTCTCTCCAAGCCGCTGCATCACCGTCCCAAGGTGATCCGGATTGAACGCACGACGCGCTTCACCCCACCGGGACACCGATTGGAACAGAGGCCCGGGGTCCGCACCGCGGTACCTGTCGACGTAGGCGGCCACGGCATCAGCCGGACCCGCACCGAACGCCACCATACGTTGCTTCCTTCCCTTCCCGTGTCGGATGTGGATGCGACGGGACTCCCGGTCGACGTCTCTCAGTTCAAGACCGTGCAGTTCGGACGACCTGATCCCCGTGTCGAGAAGTAGCAGGATCATTGCCCGGTTTCGGCACCCGTATTCGGCATCCGGATCGCAGGCGGCAAGTAGCGACTGGATCTCCTTCTCCGACAATGGCCTGATTACCTTTTGCTCGACCCGGACGTTCGGAATCCCGGTGAAAGGGTTTCGCCGGCAATGGCCCATACGAACACACCAGGAAAAAAAGGCGCGCGTTTCACGGTGGCGGCGATGACGGGTCCCAAGCGACACGCCGGTATCGGCCACAGCCTTGAGAAAAGCGTAGATGTGGCGCGACCGGAACTGTTTCGCGTCGCCGGGAAGATCGAGCTCCCTGCTGATTCTCCTGAACATTGCCAGGGTCTCGCCGTACGTCCTAACCGTCCGGGGTGTCTTGCCTTCGACCTCGATCGCGATCAGGTACTCGTCGATCTGCCGGCCCAGCGCGGTTTCCGGCATCTTTGATGATCTGTTCTCGGGCATGTCCGCATGGACGCTCGGGCTGCGGACACAGTCAAGTCCGGACCAGCAAGGACCAGCAACGACTACCTCTGCTAGTCACGGGCGTTGGTAGTCTCCGACCCCGGAAGCTGTGATCGATAGGGAGTCGTCGAAGGCCTGCTCAGCCTGCGTTTTGCCTGAAGTTTGCCTGAAGTTCTGAACGTGACGGACTCGGTCGAGCTGATGCCTTTTAATCCGCAGGTCGTCGGTTCGAATCCGACAGGGCCCACCATTTGCTCCCGACTCCGGAGCTACCGCGACGCCGATGACACCGGCCCGGCGAGACGCCTTCGTGTTGGCGATTCACCGCACTCAAACCCGGACGCCGAACTCGGCCTCAAACTCTTGCCAGACATCTTCCGGCACCGGCGTTGTCGCGGCCGAGTACACCTCGTCGAACTCATTCGAGTTGGCCGCACCCGTGAGGACTATCCCGTTGCCTTCGACCGGTGCGTTTATCGCGAACTGCATCGCCAGGTCGCGGATGTTGAGGCCGCGGTCCCGGCACCACCTCCACATGGCGTGCGCCCGCGGAAACACGGCTGGATCCAGATAACTGCCCACGGCCGCCGGGATGACTTTCCCGTCCGCGTCGTAGATCCCCTCATCCACCTGGATCGGCTCCGGGCCGGCCAGGAGCGAGTTCCCCAATGGGCTGCCGATGATCACACCGACGTTGTGCTCGATTGCGAAGGGGATCGTCTCATCGGCGAGGCTTTGATCAAGCAGAGTGTAGTTCAGGAACGACAACACTAAATCAACGCCCGCCTCGATGGCCCGCTTGTGAAACTCGGGCTGTCGAACCCCGACGCCGACGGCCCCAATGCGTCCCCTCTCTTTCCAGTCGAGCATCACATCCAGGCATTCACCCAGAGGTTCTTCGATGTCGTGACGGGGGCCGTGGATCAGAACTGAGTCGAGGTAGTCGGTTCGCAGCGTCTTGAAGCTGTTCTCCAGGCTCCAACTCGTCGCTTTTTTCGACCAATCGCGCAGGTATTTCGGATGAGAACCGACTTTGGTCTGGAGGTACACCTTGTCTCGCCAACCATCTGCCAGCGCCATTCCGATTCGTTGCTCGCTCAGACCGTAATCCGGCGATGTGTCCACGAAGTTGATGCCGCGTTCAATGGCATTACGAACCAGCCGGATCGCATCCGTATCGGATTGCTCCGGGCCGGCAAGGTGTCCGCCGCCCAACCCGAGTGCCTTCGGTTTCATCTCGGTGCGGCCGAGTCGCCGAACTTCCAGAGTGGGCATTTTCTGAACCTCCAACATCGGTCGGTGGCACACCCGAACGTGCACTAGTTGGCGGTGAACCCTCCGTCAACCATCAATTCAGCCCCCGTTATATAGGAAGCCTCGTCCGAGGCGAGGAACAGGACGGCGTTCGCAACCTCCAAACGCGTGCCCACCCGTCCCAGCGGCACTGAATCCAGCATCTGGTCACGGACCCGGGACGTGGCGGTGATTTTCGAGGTCCGCATGGGATCCATCACCCCGGGGTGTACCGAGTTGACTCTTATGCCATCGCCGGCATATTGCACGGCAGCCGACTTGGTCAGCAATCTGACGGCTCCCTTTGAGGCGCTGTAGCCCATATGAACGTATTCCTGGCCGATCACGCCTGATATTGACGAAATGTTCACTATGGCTCCGCCTCCGCCCTTCCTCAGCTCTGGAATCGCAGTTTTGACGCCAAGGAACACTCCTTTGGCGTTTATCTCCATCAATCTGTCCCATGCCACGGTATTGGTCATGTCTGGATCGGAGCCGCTTATACCGGCGTTGTTGACAAGTGCGTCGAGTTTTCCAAACCGCGAGACAGCCGTCGCCACCACCTCTTCCCACTGGTTTTCATCGGTCACATCGAGTCGTACGAACAGCCCGATACCGCCTGTTTCTGAAATCTCCGCCTCGATCTCACGGCCTTCTTGCTCAAGGACATCGGCGATGATCACTTTGGCCCCTTCCGCCGCAAACAACTTCGCCGTCGCCTCACCCAGGCCGCTCGCGCCCCCTGTGACGATGGCTACTTTGTTCTCCAATCTCATTTCGACGTGACTCCAAATTGGGTTATCTGTCGGGGAGGGGAGTATTTCCCCCAGGCCAGCCACAGATGCCCAACCAGCCAACGTCTCCTAAGGAGAACGCCGGATCGTGGCGGGATCCGATCCATGGTCCGGCAGCCTGACTTCCAGACGTCCGGTTATTTTCCGGTTTCTACGACGCGGTTCGACCACACGGTCGATGCCGTCTAATTCCGATCACACAATCACGGAGTTTGACTCCACGTAATCCATGTTGAGCTCGATTCCGAGGCCGGGCCGGTCCGGGAGATGAAGCTCTCCGTCGCTGATGTCCAATGGCCGGTCAAAGGCCTCGGCGTAAATTTGCATCTGCAGCGACGCAATCTCCAGACGATAGAAGTTCGGGACCGTTCGCATTACGTGGGCGCCCGCCATGATCTGAATCGGGCTTTGGACATTGTGCGGGCTGATCGGGACGTAGTAGGCCTCTGCCATTGTTGCGATCTTCTTCAACTCGCTGATGCCGCCCGTCCAGCACACGTCCGGCATGATGTAGTCCGCCAGTCGGTTTTCCAGGATGGGAGCGAAGTCGTACCGGGTGAACAAACGCTCTCCCACGCATATCGGCACGCGGACGCTCTCTTTAACCTGTCGAAGCGCCTGGTAACTGTCGGGTTGCACAGGTTCCTCAAACCACGTGATGTCGTACTGCTCGAGTCGGTTGGCTGCGCGTATGGCTGATGGCACGTTGAAGTTCGCGTGGACGTCTATGAGGATTTCGATCTCTGGCCCCACGGCGTCCCTCATGGCGCCGATCAATTCAGCGCCGCGCTCAACTCCGGATACCGATATCTGGCCATTCATGTAGGACGTGATCCCGTCCGTCGCCGCCATGAAGGGGTCGGTCTTCAACGCCGTAAATCCTTCCGCAACCAGTTGACGGGAGCTTTCGGCCAGCTCGGCCGGTGAGCCCAGGGCCGGATGCGTGTACAGGGGCACCGACTCTCTGACCGGCCCACCGAGAAGGTCGTACACGGGTTTCCCGAGCGATTTGCCCTTGATGTCCCAGAGGGCCATATCGATCCCGCTGATGGCCCGTGTAATCGGTCCCCTCGGCCCCGTGAACGTGAAACGTCGGTAGAGGCGTTGCCAGATCAACTCGATGTTGGCGGGGTCTTCACCGATGAGGGATTCCCGAAGTACATCAAGGATCCTGCTGCTGATCGCTGTGCCACCGCCAGCGGGCTGCGACGCATCTCCGATCCCGCTTAAACCTTCATCGGTACCGATCTTTACCAACACCCATGTTCGTCGCCGGTCAAGTCCGCGCGCCGCGCCTCCGGTTCCGGCGACCGCGGTAGGAGCATCCACAATATAAATCTTGACGTCGGTGATTTTCATCGGGACTCCATCGAGACCGTTCCGTCTGGCTGATCGGGATCAGTCCGTTTTTTGGCTCGCCGCTTGCTCGCGGTAACGGCGCTTCAGGTCTTCCGAGGGCGGATAGAAACGGCCCGGAGAGCATTGCTCCTCATCGACAAGACCGGCAATGAATTCTTCCACCTTTTCGTGCTCTTCGATCCATTCGATCACTTGCGCAGCGAGCTGCTGCGGGACTATCACGACCCCGTCGTCGTCTGCGACGACCACGTCCCCGGGGATTACCAGGACCCCGTCGCAGCTGATCGGCACGTTGGCCTCGTGCCACGGGCTCCCCGGCAGGCCCGTAATCGCGGATCGTCCCGCCCCAAAGACACCGAGCCCGTATTCGTCTCGAATCTTGTCTACATCGCGAACCGATCCATCAGTCACCAGGCCCACGCCACCTCGTGCCCACAATCGCCGTGTTTTCATATTTCCGAGGATGCCCAGTTGAGACATCCGGTTTGCATCCACGACGAGGACGTCCCCAGGTCCGCACGATTCCATGGCCTCGAACTCTGGTGAATTCTCGCCCCTGCGAAGGGTGGCAAGCATGTCCGGCCTCGGTGGAAGGAAGCTCAACGTTCTGGCTCTCCCAGCGATCTTCTTCCCCCGGGTGAGGGGTTGCACATTCTTCATGTAACAGTTGTTCCAGGATCCCGCCGAATCGCCGTCCGACGGAGAGTTGGAAGTCTGCCGGGACAGGTATGAGAGTGCGGCTGTGCACGTCTGTAAGCTGACGTGTTCAAACCTTTTCAGAATGTCGTCTGGTATGTCAGTGACCATCGGTGTTCGCGTCGTTTCTGCTGGGGTCTGCCGGCCCGGATTATAAGACGCGACGACTGACCAACGGGCGCGGGATTTGCCGGTGTGCCACATGGCGACCTCTGATAACGCGCCTCCTCTCTCTTCCGAGGTTGTTCGGGCAAGCAAGCCTGATACCCGGGCCAGACTTGTGCTTTCACCTCGTTCCTTTTAATCCGCAGGTCGTCGGTTCGAATCCGACAGGGCCCACCAACACTGCGCCAGGATCCTGAACCGAGTTTCTCCAGATCGCTATACGCGGGCTGCCTGTGACCGGTCGAGCAACGGGTGCTCGCCGCCGGGTGTTTGGCGGGAGTCTGTTTTTCCACGAGCCGCTTCGTCAGGACGTTCTGGCCCCGTGCTAGTGGCCGGACAAATGGCCGTCAGCGCAGCGCTAAATTCGGGGAGAAGGTCAATTTGCCCCTCTGTTGAGTTTCTTCGGCACGTGCTACGGAAGGACTTGCAGCCGAGGGAAGTTACTCGCTTCCGCTTGGACGGGATCGAGGATCGGCGGTGGAGACAGGGCAAGGCGTTTTCTCCGAGAGCAAATCCCGGGATGCTGGTTCGTCCGCGCCCTGATCTCTGACAAAACGCCCGGGCTGGTTCGGGTCGATAGTTCTATTGGACCAGGTAAATGTTCAGGGCCGGATTGTTGAATCCGGTCTCGCCCGAGCGGTT
>JASLLE010000011.1 GCA_030747175.1 Dehalococcoidia bacterium
ACGCCGAAGGAGGTCTCGGCGAAGGGGTCACGCTTCTGCTGCACACCGAGCGCGGTGTCGGCAACATGACGCGCGAACAGATGTACTCGATCGGCATCTTCCCGGAACGCTACCGGATCGTGATCGCCAAGGGGGTTGTCTCTCCGAGAGCGGCTTACGAGCCGATCGCGCGCGAAATCATCCTGGCGGACACCCCGGGAGTCTCAAGCGCCGACCTCGGATCTTTCAAGTTCGAGCACCGGCGGCGGCCGCTTTATCCCTTCGAAGAGGATGCAGGCTATCGGCCCGGTGAGGTCACTCCGTAGGCGGCAGGAGCCGTAGCGCCGACGATCCGCCGATGAACTCATACCGGTTCCCGAAGTTGAGGAGGATTCTGTACTCGCCGCCCTTCTCAAACACCCCGGGGAGAGTCACGCGGGCTTCGTACGGCGTGAAATCGTTCGAGCACTCCGTTTCCGGGTCCGTCTCCTCGACGTTGGTCAGGCTGACATGGATCAAGTTACCGAACAGACGGCCGCCAGACCGTGTCCGGGTCACCTCTCCGCGCGTCATGCATGACGACTCAAGTCCCGAGTCCACGACGAAGTCGTATTCCGGCGGATCACTGTTCGTCAACTCGAGCCTGAACTTCGTGATCGGCGCCAGCACTGAACGTGTTCCGTCGTCCACTTTCGCCTCGGTGGTGAATGTGAGGTCAACCGCTCCATTGATGCTGATCTCGTAATCCGTCGCCGGTTCAAGTCCGGGCAATTCGACGGTGCCTTCATGAGATCCGTAGATCTCCGCGCAGGCGACTCGAACATCCGCCGGGAGGGTATTCCGGACCTCTACGACGATGGCGTTGCCGACAATGTTCACTCTCGTGTTTTCGTGGGTGGCGCACGAATTCGGCAATCCAGAAACGATCCTGAGTTGATACCGGGGTTCCGGGTCTCTTACGGCGATGACTTCCGCTTCATCTATCGGCGCAATGACCTCGATACGGGGAGCAAACTCGGCGTCCGGCGGGGCATCTTCGCCACACGCAGCCGCCGTTACGAACAGTGCTGAGACCACGAGGATCAACCCCGTACGCAGCGCGCTATTCATATCGTTCTCGCTCCTTTGAGCACTGAAGGATCCGGTGGACATTGAGAGCTCCGAGCCTGAAAAGGCCGGTTCTCTGAAAAACAGAAATTCGATTGTGAATCATTTCCGCCGTTGAATCCATAACGTCTCATAACGACAACGGCGAGGTTCTGGTTCCCTGCACGCGTCGGATCCGGGGCGGACCGTCGGCGCGCGAGCCGGCCGGTGTGTTTGACGCGACGAGAAGCACCTACATATACTCGCGGGCAAGCAGATTTCGTAATGGCTGTGACAGGGACTAGTAAGCCGGGTTACGGGAACGAGCGAGCCGGAGTTGGTGTGAGTCCGGCATCCACGAACCTTGCTGAATGGACCCGGGAGCCGCGGGGCGAAAGGGATGGCCGTAAGCCGCCCGAGTAGCTTTTGCCGGAGTGGGCACCGTTATCAGAGCCCAGGGCCTCGCTTCAGGTCTCCGTATCAGGAGATCGTAATCGGCGCCTGATTGAGATGCCGGAGCACCTGTGCACCGGCAATTAGGGTGGCACCGCGTGGCTATTTGAACCTCGCCCCTATTGGGAGCGAGGTATTTTTTTGTCCGATCATTTTTCGGGCTTGAGGTTGCAAATGGCCGAGAACGCCAACGACACGGGACGAAAACGAATCCTGACCGGCATACGCCCGACGGGACAGCTTCACGTTGGTCACTACGTGGGCGCCCTTGAGAACTGGGTGCGCCTGCAACACGAGTATGACGCCTACTTTTTGATCGCCGATTACCAGGCGCTCGGCGACCACATCGACGACATTCAACTGATCCGTGACTCCGTGCTGCAGGTCGGCATCGACTGGTTGTCGGTGGGGCTGGACCCGGAAGAAAGCACATTCGTCATACAGAGCTACGTGCCGGAGCACGCCGAGTTGACGATGTTGCTCAGCTTCATCACGCCGCTCGGGATGTTGCAGAGAAACCCGACGCTCAAGGCCGAGACGGACCAGTTGCGGCCTGATCAGTTAAACGTGGGTTTCTTCAACTACCCGATGAGCCAGGTCGCAGACATCCTGCTGCCGCGCGCTGATCTTGTTCCCGTGGGAGAGGATCAGGCGCCACATATCGAGATGACCCGGGAGATCGCTCGCAAGTTCAATCGCCTGTTCGCTCCTGTGTTTCCTGAATCCGGCACCCTGATCGGCCGTATTCCACGGCTTTCCGGCACGGACGGCGCTCCCAAGATGAGCAAAAGCCGTGGCAACACGATTCTGCTCGGGGACGATGCAGAGACCGTTCGCAAAAAGGTCATGAGCATGTACACGGACCCGACGAGGCTCCGTGCCACCGACCCCGGTCACGTCGAAGGCAACCCCGTTTTCGAGTATCACGACGCCTTCAACCCGGACACGGCAGAAGTGGACGACTTCAAGGAGCGTTACCGCGCCGGCAATGTGGGCGATGTCGACGTCAAAAAGTCGCTCGTGATCGCCATGAACAACTTCCTGGACCCGATCCGCGAGAAGCGCGCCTACTACGAGGCCCACATGGGTGAAGTCGAAGAAGCGCTCATGGAGGGAACCCGGCGCGCAAGGGTCACGGCGGCGGAGACGATGAAGGCCGTACGAGACGCCATGCGGATCAGCACATACACGAGCAGCTGGGAATGACGTCGATGATGTCTTGTATTTCGATGACTTCCCGATTGCAGAGTGAATCCTCTTACGTTGCGCGTACCGGATCAACGGCGCGCGCGACCGAGGGTTGGTGGGTCTGGCGAAGCTAACCAGCTTCGTCATTCACCTTCGCCCGGGATCGAAGCGCGTTCCCCGGCACACTCGGAGAAACCCATGTACACCCCAACGCTTGAACAGTTCAAAAGGCTCGCAGAGAAGAGCAACGCGATCCCCGTATACCGGGAGATCAGCGCGGACCTTGAGACACCGGTTTCGGCCTACTTGAAAGTCGCCCGCGGCCCCTACTCGTTCTTGCTGGAATCGGTCGAGGGCGGCGAGAACCTGGCCCGATACAGCTTCATCGGCGCCGAGCCGCTCGAAGTGCTCGCGACCGGACCGGGACAGCCCGGCGGCGAGATGGACCCGCTCGATCTTTTGAAAGCGCGGCTCGCAAAGATCACGTACGCCAGAATACCTGGACTGCCGTACTTCTCAGGTGGAGCAGTCGGCTACGTCTCTTACGATGCCATCAAGTACTTCGAGCCCCGCGTGCCGCAAGCGCCGGGGCGCGGCGTCGATGTACCTGAATCGGTTTTCATGCTGGCGGATGGTCTTCTCGCTTTTGACCACGTTCAACACAAGATAGCCGTAATCGCCCATGCCTTCGTCGACGGAGACGCGGAGGCGGCTTACCGGAACGCCACCGAGAAGGTGGAAACACTGGTCAATCGGCTTCAGGGTCCTTTGCCCAGGCATGCTTATCGCCGTTTGTCGGCGGCCAATACGGGGATGCGCTCGGCGGAGGGCGGCGCCGATTACGGCGGCGTGACCGAACCCGGCGAGCTTGTCCTGGCTTCCGCCAACGGGACCGGCTACGAGGCCGAGTCCAACATGAGTCGAGATAACTACGACCACATGATCGAGGTCGGCAAGAACAACATTTACGACGGCGAGGTGATCCAGGTGGTTCTGTCCCACCGGATGTCCCGCCGGACCGATGTCCCCCCTTTCGATCTGTACCGTTCACTACGCGCCGTGAACCCGTCCCCGTACATGTTCTATATCAACCTTGACGGTTTCCAGCTCGTCGGGGCATCCCCGGAGATGCTGGTCCAGGTGATCGACGGCGTGATGGCGCTGCACCCGATCGCGGGTACGCGAAGACGGGGCGCGACGCTGGAAGAGGACCTGGCGCTGGAGGAAGATCTGCGGCAAGACGAGAAGGAACGGGCCGAACACGTCATGCTTCTCGACCTCGGCCGGAACGACGTGGGACGGGTCTGCCAGCCCGGCACCGTCAAGGTGTCCCAGATGATGGATGTCGAGCGCTACTCGCACGTGATGCACCTCGTGTCGCATGTGACCGGCACGCTGCGAGACGGGATGGACGCGTATGACGCCTTCCGGGCAGGATTCCCGGCGGGAACGGTTTCCGGAGCGCCGAAGGTCCGCGCGATGGAGCTGATCGCAGAGCTTGAGCCCGACCAGCGCGGCGGTTACGCAGGAGCAGCTGGATATTTCAGTTACGACGGGAACATGGACACGGCGATATCGCTCAGGACGATGGTGTTCAAGGACGGCGTCGCACACGTCCAGGCCGGTGGCGGCATCGTGGCCGACTCCACCCCGGAAGGCGAGTACCAGGAGACGATCAACAAGATGGCGGCGATGATGCGCGCCATCGATCACGCCGAGGAAAACATGGGCGAGGATTAGGCCCCACAGGGGCGCTTATCTACAGCTTGTCCAGATGAGACTCATCAACTTGCGAATAGTCCCAGGACTCACAGGATCAATTTTTCATGGCTGACAACGACAGCAATTCGCTCCTCAATCAACGCCGGACGAAGCTGTCCGACCTGCTGGCGGTCCACGAGGAGACGCCGTGGAGCGAGGACGTGATAGTGAACGACCGTAACCGGGTGCGGGTTGTGTACAACCTGCCCGGGGAGTCGGTCTTCGATCTCACCAACCCGGATAACGATGAGTTCTGGATAGTGCTCTTCGGACAGGTGACGTGGCGCATCGGCGACGAGGGAACGATGAACGCCCGGCCCGGCGACATTGTGTTCGTGCCCGCCGGTACGAAATATTCCATCCGGACGACGGGACGTGACCCATCCGTGAGGGTATCCATCAATGCACCCGACGCGCCGGAGCCGCCCGTGGCCGCAACGGTGCCCATCAATCCCGACCCGGAGCGCATTCCGGGCGACCCGAGGTACCCGGGCGCTTAGAGGCTTTCTCAGAATCCGGGGAATGATCCTCTCGTCTTAAACACTTCTCCCTCACCCTTCCGGCGAACGGAAGGGCAGGCTCCCGGCCCTCGCCCGCTGGGAGAGGGGGATTCCAGATTCCGGCGTTGGCTGGAAGAATTTAGAGATATTCCAATGCTGCTACTTATCGATAACTACGATAGTTTTACCTACAACCTGTACCAGTACCTCTGTGAACTGGGAGCCGAGGTCGAGGTGGTCCGCAACGATGCGGCCGGGCTCGACGAACTGATCGCCATGAAACCGGAGCGCGTCGTGGTGTCGCCCGGCCCTTCGACGCCCGATAAAGCCGGCGTGTCGATCGAGGCGATACGTCACTTCGGCCAGCAGGTTCCCCTGCTCGGCGTCTGCCTCGGGCACCAGTGCATCGGCGAGGCGTTCGGCGCGAAGGTGGCGCACGCGGGCGAGATCATGCACGGCAAGACGTCGATGATCTCAAACGACGGAAAGGGCGTTTTCGCGGGTTTACCCGATCCGTTCGAGGCGGTCCGCTACCACTCGCTCGCCATCGATCCTGACTCAATTCCGGACGTCCTCGAGGTGACGGCCCATAGCCCCGGTGGCATCATCCAGGGTGTCCGCCATCGTGAGCTGCCGGTCGAGGGCGTACAGTTCCACCCGGAATCAATCCTTACTGGCGAGGGCAAAAAGCTGCTCCAGAATTTTCTGGATATGAAGGCTCCTGCGTCGGTGGGGGCTTAGAGAAGAACACATGGACATCAGAGAAGCGATAACTGAGGTCGTTGAAGGCCGGGACCTGTCCGTTGAATCCGCTGCGGATGTAATGCGTCAGATCATGGGCGGCGAAGCCACCGAGGCGCAGTTTGGCGCCTTCGTCACGGGACTGCGCATGAAGGGCGAGACGGCGGAAGAGATCGCCGGGATGGCACGCTCCATGCGGGACGTGTCGCTGCACGTCGATTTCAATGGCCGCAGCGTCGACACCTGCGGTACGGGCGGCGACGGTCAGAAGACCTTCAACATCTCGACCACGGCGGCCTTCGTGGTCGCCGGGGCCGGCGCGACCGTCGCAAAGCACGGCAATCGTGCGATGTCGTCCTCGTCCGGCAGCGCCGATGCGCTGGAGGCGCTTGGCGTGGTGATCGATCTCGGTCCGGACGATGTCCAGAAGTGTCTTGAGCAGGTCGGCATAGGCTTCATGTTCGCCCAGGCCTTCCATCCGGCGATGAAGTTCGCCGGGCCTCTCCGGCCGCAGATCGGCATTCGGACCGTGTTCAACCTGCTCGGCCCGCTGACGAACCCGGCGGGCGCGGGTCACCAGGTGATCGGGATGGGCGATACCGAGGCTGCTGCAAAGGTGGCGAAGGCGCTCCAGATACTCGGCACCTCCGGCGCGCTTGTCGTCTACTCGGAAGACGGCATGGACGAGATCAGCCCGGAAGGCGTGTCACGGGTATTCCAGGTCGCCGGGGGCCAGGTGACCGAGCGTACCGTTGATGCGAGCGATTTCGGGCTTTCGGAGCGCAAGCGCAGCGATTTGACCGCAAACACCATCGAAGAGAGCATCGGTCTGGTGCGCGGCGTGCTTGAGGGCAGGAACTCCTCGGACGCCGAGCAGGCGGCTCGAACGGTTGTCCTGATGAACGCAGCCGCTGCTCTTGTCGCCGTTGGTCAGGCGGACTCTTTTGAACAGGGTGCTGCACAGGCGACTGAATCTATCGACAGCGGCAAGGCGCTCGGCAAGCTGGAGTCACTGGCCTCGTTGTCGCAGGAACTTGGGCGCGGATGATCTCACACGGCAAATACACCGGCACGGTGCTGGATGACATCATCGCCAGCAAACGGGAGACGCTCGTGGAAGCGGAGCGCGGGATTTCGCTTGCGGACCTGCGACGGGCAGCAGAGACCCCTGAAATTTCCAGCGGACGCTCTGACTTCCTGGCCGCGCTGTCCACGCCAGGCGTGTCCGTTATCACGGAGATGAAGCGCGCCTCGGCCTCGGCCGGGTCTCTTGCGCCCGAGCTTGACCCGGCTGAAATGGCGAAGACCTTTATCGACGGCGGCGCTTCGGCTATATCCGTGCTGACCGAAGCCAGCCGCTTCTCCGGATCGATCGACGACCTGCGCGCCGTGAAGGCGGTCGCCGGATCGAGCGGAGTACCCGTGATGGAGAAGGATTTCGTCTTCTCCGACTACCAGGTTTACGAGGCGGCGGCGAACGGGGCGGACGCCGTGCTGCTCATCATCGCAATCCTGGAGCCCGAACAGTACTCAGAACTTCTTGCGCTCTCCCTGGGTCTGGGCCTAGGCGTGCTTGTCGAGGTGTTCAGTGAGGATGAGCTTGAGATAGCGCTGGGCGAAGATCCGCAGATCGTCGGGATCAACAACCGGAACCTGAAAACGCTCACCACGGACATAGCTGTCTTCGAGTCGATGGCGCCCCGGGTTCCGAAGGACAGGATCCTTGTCGCTGAGTCCGGCATGAAGGGCGTCGAGGACGTTCGCCGGATGGAGTCTGCCGGTGCCAACGCGGTGCTGATCGGCGAGTCTTTGATGCGGGCGGGCGGCAGCGTGTCCGATCTGGTTACGAGCCTGTCCCGGTAGGTCACCTATGCCAACCGCACACGTCAAGATATGCGGGCTGCGAGACGCCCGGAACGCCCAGGCCGCCGCGTTGTCCGGCGCGAACATGGTCGGATTTAATTTTGTTGAGGGTGTGCGCAGACAACTTGACCCCATGACCGGTGCGTCGGTCATCAAACAGTTCCGCAATTCGCTGTCCGAAGACTCGATGCCCGGGCCGACGGTAGTCGGACTGTTCGGCAATCAGCCGGTCGAGTTTGTTAGTCGGGTGGTCCGGATGGCGGCGCTGGACATGGTCCAGCTCTGTGGCGACGAAGATGAAGCCTACTACGCGCAGATGGACGTGCCGATCCTGAGACAGGTGCGGGTTCGTCCCGAGATGTCTGCCGAAGACCTTGAGCTGTTAGTACACAGCCACCTGGATGCCGGGCGGATGGTCTTGCTGGACGCTTACGATCCGAACACGCCGGGCGGCACGGGAAAGACCTTCGAGTGGTCAAAGGCGGTGAAGGTTGCGCCGCTGGAGGGGGTTTTGTTGGCCGGCGGGTTAACTCCGGAGAACGTGGGTGGGGCGATTGCCGAGCTGGGCGCATGGGGCGTCGACGTGTCATCGGGCGTCGAGACTGACGGCGACAAAGACGACGTCAAGATCCATAACTTCGTGACAGAAGCACTGAACGCATAAGAAGTTGCTATCCGAGTGGCGGCCGCGCCGCCCGGAAGCGAACGCCGGCGCCATGAGGCGAGCAACGCAGCGCCCTGAGGGTCTCGAAGGGCCGGGTTGTGCGTACCGACCGTGATCGAGGAACAGGCCTCTCCCTCACCCCAGACCTCTCCCGCTGGGAGTGGGGCAATGTTGCTGCGAAGGCGAACGCCGGCGCCATGAGGTGAGCCACGCAGCGCCCTGACGTTCTCGAAGGGCCGGGTTGCCCGTCCCGACCGTGATCGAGGAACAGGCTTCTCCCTCTCCCGCCGGGAGTGGGAGCAGTGTTGCTGCGAAGGCAAACGCCGGGTCCCACCTAAGCCCGCAAAATTTCCCGCCGCGACAGGATGCGCTCGGTGAGCGGCCACATCCCCAGTTCCCGGGTTATGACGAGCGCCTCGTTTTCCTGGATTTCCGCGGCATCGATATCTCCGCGGTCCCGCAAGATTCCTGACGTCCCGGCCAGCGCACGGGCAAGGGCTACCCGATAACCGCCCTGTCGCGATATCCGGATAGCGTCCTGGAAATGAACAAAGGCAGCTTCGTCATCGCCAATCAACCTTGCTGCGCTCCCGAACGACAACGCAATCACTTCCACCATTGCTGCACCTTCATCAATCCCGTGCGGAACCAGTAGTTCATAATTCTCCCGGGCCATGCCGACATTTTCTGCCAGCAATGCCCGTCGCAATAAGCCTCTGCGAACCGAAACGTCGTTCCGCCGTTGGGTACCGTGAAGGGGTATGGTCGCCACGACCTTCCTAGTTGCAACAGCAATTTCGTCAGACTCGTCAATCACCTCCAAAGCGCTGAACAGGGCGATCTGAGAGTATCCATCTTCGGACAGAGAATCGGCCATCCCTCTTCCGGTTCGCGTCAGATCGGCGTCTCCTGTCCACAGACCCACTGCCAGGGTAAGTGCGCCGGCCATATTCGGTGCGAAGCGGGCACCAGCCCGAGCCGCCTCGAGGGCGGCCTCCCAATCGCCTCTCATCAACGTGACGGTTGCGATCGGTTGAAGGGACCGTCCTACCCAGACCGAGTGTCCAAGTTTCAGCGCGGCCGCCAGATACTCGTCCGCCGCCAGGGCCGCCTCTTCTGCTCGCCCGGATGCAGCCAGTCCGCTGCTGAGCCAGAAGCGTGCACGCATCTCTGTTTCCGGTTCAGGAAGACGGTCGACCATTTCCAATGCACGTGTTGCCGAATCGATGCTCTCCTCGTTTTTTCCGGCGAATCCCGCAATGTTGGCTTGCATCGCCAGGGCACGCATCTCGAGAGGTTCGTCCCCGCGTTGCCGGGCCATGTCGATCGCCTCGGCCACCGATCCAAACGCCGTTTCATGATCACCCTCGCCAAACGCTATGAAAGCGAACGGAACGAGCAGGTGGCCGCGATCCGGAGATTCAGCACCGACAAGTGTGAGAGCTCTCCGCACGACCGGCTCCATTCGCCACAGCATACCCACGTTGTGCGGCTGCGCGGCTAACTCGATGGCCTTCTGGGCGTCACCGGAGTCTGCGTAATGGTCGAAGGCCTTCGTAAGTGAGTCAGAGGCGGCAGACTCATCATTGACTGCGACCTGGGCGAGTCCAAGTAGAGACAGGATCTCAGCCGTCTCGGCCGACATCGGGCTATCTTCCAGCGCGGACGCAACAACGCCCAGATGGGCCACCGCCGCCTCGTAAGCAAACGCATCGAGTGCCCGACGACCGGCGATGCCCGAGTAGTAGACCAGCCTGTCGCCGCCCAGGACCGGTTCCGCTTCCGAGAAGTGGATCGCCAGTTCATCAGCGTGGTCATCCGCGGCCTCTCCATAAGACCCCTCTAAAGCCTCCGCTATCCGGGCGTGCAGGCGAACTCTTCGAGCCGCAGACAGTTCTCCGGTGAAGGTTTCCTGGAAGAGGGCATGAGTGAACTGGTAGTCACCCGGTGACGTAGGTAGCTCCTCGATAACGCGGGCCGCTAGCGCCTCGTCCAACACGTCCAGGAACTGTGATTCGGTGGTCTCCTCTACGATCGAACGCAGCGCACCGAGCGTGAACTGCCGCCCAACCACCGCCGCGACGGTCAACGTGTCGTTGGCGCGCTCCGATAGCCTGTCGAGCCTGCGGCCAATCACCTCCCGCACTCCTTCAGGAATCCGTAGCGACCAGGTAGAAGGGCCGCCGGTCCGGGCTTCCGTCAGGTCGCCCGATTGGACCAGTTCCCGCACAACTTCGGTAACGAACAGCGGGTTGCCCTCGGTGTGTCGGTGAACCGTCGCCGACAGCTCCGCAGGTGGGTCGATGCCGGCTGCGATCTCGATGAAGCGACTCACGTCTTGCTCGGACAGACCTCGCAGTAGCACGCGCTCGTAGAGGCGTTCCCTCGCAAGATCTCCCAGGGTCACGGTAAGCGGATGCCTTCGGTTCAACTCCATGTCCCTGTAGGTGCAAATGAGCAAAACACGCGACTGGTTCAACTCACGGGCCATGAACTCAAGAAATGCGAGCGATGGCTGATCCGACCAGTGGAGATCGTCGAGCACGATCACTATCGGCCGTGACTGGCTTGCTGTTTTCAGAAAGCTCGCGATGGAGTCAAACAGTCGGAATCGGGCGCTTTCTGGATCGCTCATTTGCGGCGGGGGCTGGAGGTCGGGCAGACGGTCCTTTACGTCGGTGACGATCTCCGCCATCACCGAGGCCGAAGAGCCCATCTGGCGACGCAGCTCCTCAGGTTCTATCTCCCTCACATAGGTCCGTATCGCCTGCACCCAGGGCCAGTAAGGTGGCTGACCTCCCGTCTCGTAGCAGCGGCCCCAGAGCACCTGCGCTCCCCGAAGTCCGGCGTAAGTGGCGAGTTCTTCCGAGGTCCGCGTCTTGCCGATGCCCGGCTCTCCGACCAGCGTCACGAGTCGGCCCCGGCCCCCGAGCACGTCTTCAAGCGCCGCCTTGAGCTGGTCCATCTCGGCCTGCCGGCCCACGAAGACGCCACCAGCAAGGGACTCAAGGCTCGTTTGATCCTGTTCAACAGATTGTCCGCGTGCGGTCAGATCGATCGCGTCCAGCGCGTTGAGCACGTCCGCTGCGCTATCCGGCCGTTCCGATGGGTCTTTGGAAAGCAAGCGCATGATCAGCGCCTCGAGCGGGCGCGGGCAATCGCCTTTGTGCCATGTCGGGGCGACGGGAGGAGTGTTTATGTGCTGACCGATGATGGCGATCTCGTCATCGCCGAGGAATGGCGGTCTGCCGGTCACCATCTCGTAGAGCATGGCGCCGAGCGAGTACAGGTCGGCTTTGGGAGTGATTTCACCACCTGTCGCCTGCTCCGGCGGCATGTAGGAGACGGTGCCGACCATCATCCCCTCGCGGGTCAGGCGTGAGCGGTCGGTCATGACTGCCAGCCCGAAATCGCCGATCTTGGCTATCCCTTCCTCCGTCAGCCAGACGTTCCCGGGCTTCAGATCGCGGTGGACGATATCGCGGGCGTGTGCGAACTCCAGGCCTTCGCACACCGCCATACCGATCTCGATGGTCCGCTCAAGTGGGAGGCCGCCTGCCAGGCGGTCACGGGGAACCGCCCCTACAACGTCATCGCGCATCGACCTGTCCGTAGGGGCAGGCCCCTGTGCCTGCCCTCCTCCGTGGGCCACCACCTCCAGCAGCGCCTCTACATCACCGCCACCCATCAGCTCCGTCACCATGTAGGGCGAGCCGTCATCCTCCTGCCCGAGGTCCAGCACGGCCACGATGTTGGGGTGCACGCCAAGCCGGCCCATAGCCTGGGCCTCACGCGAGATGCGTTCCTTCGATGTCTGGTCGAAGCCTTCAGTCTTGATCAGAGCAAAAGCGACTTCGCGGTCCAGCAGGGTGTCGTGGGCCTGGTAGACGCGTTTCTTGCCGCCCTCGCCCAGGAACTTCGAGACCCGGTAGCGGTCGCTCGCAAAGGAGGTCGGGGCTTCACGAGGGACGTGTGCATCTACTCGGTCTGCCGGCGAAGGGTCCGGGTCAATTGAGAGCGACGACGAGTCCACATCAAGGTGAGGCTCGGCGAGTCCCAGAAACGCTCTTGCATCTGCGTTATCGGGATCGATGTTGAGAACCGAGCGAGCGATCTCATCGACGCGGGGCCAGTCCAGCGTCTCCGCTGCTTCATCCGCCTGGTCAAGAAGGCGATCTATGCGTCTCTGCATCCGCTCGCTTGGCATAGTGCGGGCGATGATACATCTATCTCTCGACGAGATAGGAAGAAGCGACTATTCGACGGTGACGGATTTCGCCAGGTTGCGGGGCTTGTCCGGATCGAGTCCGAGCGCGACGCTCGTGTGGTAGGCAAGCTGCTGCATGGGGACCAGCGTAAGCATCGGTACGATCCACTGCGACGCCACCGGCAGCCAGAGCACTTCATCGGCCAGGCCCGGCATTATCTCGTCGCCGCGTGTCGCCAGGGCGATCACCTCGCCGCCGCGCGCCTTCACCTCGTGTATATTGCCGACCATCTTGTCGTAGAGCGCGCCTTGCGGGGCCAGTGCCACGGTCGGCATCTCTTCCGAGATAAGCGCTATCGGGCCGTGCTTCATCTCTCCCGCCGGGTAGCCCTCGGCGTGAAGGTAGGCAAGCTCTTTCATTTTGAGCGCGCCCTCCATCGCCATCGGGTGCAAAGCGCCCCTGCCCAGGTAGAGAAGGTGGCGTTTGTCCACCAGCTTCTCCTTCGCCAGTTTTTCGCAACGCCCACCGTCCTCGATCATCTCGGCGATAAGTCCGGGCAGTCGAGACAGGTCGGACACCAGATCGCTTGCACGTTGAGCCGCCAGCCTGTCGCGCCGCGTCCCCAGGTAGACCGCAAGTTGATACAGGACGACAAGCGAACACATCATCGTCTTGGTTGAAGCTACGCCGATCTCCTGGCCCGCACCCAGGTAGAGCGTTCCATCAGCGACCAGGGTCGCCTGCGTCCCTTCGGCCTCGACCAGGACCAGTTGCTTTGAACCGGCCGCGCTCGCCAACTCCATCGCCGCAAGGGTGTCGGCCGTCTCGCCGGACTGCGTCACCGAGATCACCAGGGTCCGCTCGTTCAACGCAGTGTTGCGATACCGGAGTTCCGAGGCGTTCTCGGCCTGGGCCGGGATGCCTGTCAACGCCTCGATCATCTGCGCCCCGTACATACAGGAGTGAAGACTCGTTCCCATCCCGGAGACGATCACGCGATCGATCGAACGGATCTCATCATCGGTGTATGGGATTTCGGGCAGATCGATGGTTCCGCTCTCAAAATCGACCCGTCGGCGCATGGCCGACGAAACGGTCTCTGACTGTTCGGCGATTTCTTTCGCCATGAAGTGCGGGTGCTCGCCTTTTGCCGCGGCCTCAAAGCTGCGGCCTGTCTTGAACACGGGCCGGTCCAGCGGTTCGCCCAGCAGGTCTGTGAACTCGACTCGCGACGGCTCGATGGAAGCCACTTCTCCGCTGCGCAGGTATACGACGCGATCGGTGTGCGGAAGGATCGCCAGGACATCACTCGCCAGCAGGTGGAACCCGTCGCCGATTCCGACCACGATTCCTCCCGCATTGCCCAGCCGTACACCCACGATCACCCCGGGCTGGTCCGCGAATGTGGCAACGAAGGACGAAGCGCCGTGGAGACGCCGAGCGGCGCATCGCACCGCGGTGGCAAGGGTTTCACCGGCTTCAACACAGCGAGAAACCAGGTGTGCGATGACCTCGCTATCTGTCTCCGAGGTGAACTCGACCCCGGAGTCAACCAGCTCGGTCCGAAGTTCCATGTAGTTCTCGACGATGCCGTTGTGGACAACGGCCACACGGCCATCTGCGCTCGTATGTGGGTGAGCGTTCGGGATCGTGACGCCGCCGTGCGTGGCCCAGCGCGTGTGAGCGATCCCCACGTTCGGGGCGCTCTCGCCGTTGATATCTTGAGCGGCAACCGCGTCCGCAAGCTGATCCACCCCCAGGGCACGTGTGACGGTGATCACCCCGCTGCCGTTCTGGACGCCAATGCCGGCGCTGTCGTAGCCGCGATACTCCAGTGTCCGAAGGCCGGACACGAGTATCGGGGCTGCCGGTTTCGGGCCGGCGTAGGCGATGATTCCGCACATAGGCGGCTCGTTGCTCCCTGGGTAATCCTGGTTGTTCGCCGTGTAAAGGGGTCTGTCAGTTGCCCGTCGGCTCGATGGTAGTTGTGAAGGAGAACGGAGCAGTTGCCGCTTCTTTATACACTCCGCGGTAAGTTTCAGGCAGGAGCGCGGCGATTCGCCCCATGACCTCGGTGGCAGCGGCCTCCGTATCGTCCCTCGACAATTTGCCCGCCACATTTATACGGAATGGGCGGCCAATGCGCACGCGGATAGCGCCGCTGGGTTTGAACACCCTGAGCACGGAGCGCATGCCCTCGACCCCGGTCATGCCGACCGGGAGTATCGGGGTACCGGCACGAGCCGCCAGCGGGACGATCCCGGTGTAAGCCTTCTTCATTGCTCCGGGATTTCGAGTCCCCTCAGGAAAAAGGGCGAGCGTTGCCCCGGGACGCTTCAGCTCTGACAGGGCCCATCGAAGCGCGGTCATGTCCATCTCCCCCCTCTTCAAGGGCTGCGCGCCGTAGGAGCGCAGGAACCAGCGACCAATGGGCGTAACGTTCTTGAAGATCGCCTCCTTCGCCAGGAAACGAGTATCGCGTCGCAACGCGGTGGCGAGGACCGCGGGGTCCAGATTGCTCTGGTGGTTTGCGATAACAAGTATCGATCCATCCGTCGGTATGTTCTCTCGGCCTTCTGTCCCGTAATCGGCGAACAAGGCCAGTGTGACACGTAGCGCGCGGTTGGAAACCCGGTGCACGAAAAAGCTCATCAGCCGTCGCCACCATCTTTTACGAGCTGACTGCCGCCGCGAGCCAGCATCTCAAGGCGATCAACCACTTCTCCGAGTCCGAGATCATCGGTCGGGAGAGTGACGGCGTCTTCTGCCGGCTTCAGGGGAGCGATTTCGCGCGTTGAGTCAAGTTCGTCCCTGCGACGAAGATCGGCAAGGACTGTCTCGAACGCTATGTCTGATCCGGATTCAAGTAGCTGATTGTGACGCCGGCGCGCCCGAACGTCCACCGAAGCGTCCAGGTAGATCTTGAGGCCGGCGCCGGATAGAACGACAGTACCGATATCGCGTCCCACCATCACTATCCGGCCTTTTTCAGCGATCTCCCGTTGCAGTCGCACGAGCACCTCGCGTACGCCGGACACCGCCGATACCGCGGACACGGACCGGTCCACCTCGGGGCTGCGGAGTTCATCTGTCACGTCGACTGATTCGACCATCACCCGACTCTCTTCGCCGGAGCCGGCCTCCAATTTCAATTCGGCATGCGATGCGAGTCGCGTAAGCGCGACGGGATCTTGCAGCGATACGTCGTTCTGCAGAGCAAGGTAGGTGATGGCCCGGTACATCACGCCCGTGTCCAGGAACATGTGGCCCAGTCGGGTGGCGAGCTTCCGTCCGGCCGCTGTTTTGCCCGAGCCTACCGGCCCGTCGATCGCAATGAATGGGGCGACATCCGTAGTCAAATCGATTCCTTGGTATTTTGAGGCCGGGGTTCCCCGGGCCGGCGGATACTCACTGTCCCGAGACCGCCGGATTGAAATAACTTGAAAGCATCCGTGCCGTCCCGGTCAGCGCTCGGGATCTGAAGGTTTCATCCGCCGGCAGAACCTTTCCCGTTGATAGGGCTGATCTTCCGTGTCGCGTAGCCAGCCCGACGAACGCTCACAGATTATATTCCCGGCCCTGGCACGGTTATCCACGGTGGTGATTGCGCGTATAAATTCCCATGGTTGGTGGGTACCCGGTTGACGGCCGTCTGGATATTCTTCATAAAATGGGAGATTCGCCCACGATCGTCGAGTCGGCTTCATCCCGGGCGAGATCGTGGAAAGATTGCGAAATGTCGTTTAACCAGGAGTGGATCGAATGAACGTGTTCGACTGGGTGTTGGTCGCCGTATTTATCGTCGGCGCCCTCCTCGGGCTGAAGTGGGGCCTCGTCCAATCCGTGCTGAACCTCGTGGCGGTCTACGTCGCAATGCTCGTCGGGGCGCAGTTTGCGGACGGGCTGGTTGAACGGTTCACCGATGACATAGAGAACGAATCGGTCACAACGGCGATCGGCTACGTAGTCATATTCCTCGGGGTGTTCATAGTCGCCCAGATAGTGGGCAAGATCATCCGGGCGATGTTGACCGTTGTATTCCTCGGGTGGGTCGACAGGCTTGGCGGCATCGTGGTCGGTATATTGCTGGGCGCAATTCTCGCCACGGGGGTCGTGACCGCAATGGCGCGTGTCGCCTACCCTCAAGACGACGAGTACCTGGAAAGAATCGCCAACTCGGCAACGTCGGCGGACAAAGAGAGTCTTTTCCAGGAACTGGCCGGGTTGTACGGGCGGGCGAAGGTAAAAGGATGGCTCGCCGACTCAACACTGGTTCCGAGGATTCTGGACGCCAGGGGTCAGTTGCCCGCAGACGCACTCGGCTTGATCCCTGGAGAGTTCGCCACCGCGCTCGATACGCTGGAAGCTGATATCGCAGACGACGAAGAAAGTTGACGTTTTACCTTCGGGCGTGCGAAATGGCGTCCGAGGGGGTATGTTTGGTCTGACCATTAGAGTCCTTCGACACCGTTTAAGTCGGAGGGGACGAAAACGCGAATATCTTTAGAGTCAGACCGACGCCCCGGGTTCTCTCGTGGCAGGGGCGCCGGGGGAGGACGACAGCGTTTGGATCGCTCTCCGGTTCTGCTGCTGAATCAGAATTATCAGCCGCTCAACGTCTGCGACGTTAGAAGGGCCTTTGTATTGCTCGGCCACGGCAAAGCCGAGACGCTTGAGATCACGGACGACGTGATCCGGAGCGCATACGAAGAACACGCAGAACCTTCCATCGTCCGTCTCCTCTACATGGTGAAGCGCCCGTTTCACCAGCGAAGACTCTCGCGTCGAGAGGTATTCATTCGTGATCGCCACACCTGCCAGTACTGCGGCAAAAAGAGCGGCCGCCTGACACTGGACCACGTCATGCCCCGTTCGCGTGGAGGAGACCATTCCTGGACCAACATCGTGAGCGCCTGTGATCGCTGCAATCACCGCAAAGCCGGACGCACCCCGCGAGAAGCCAACATGCTGCTGCGGCGAGAGCCCAGGCCGCCCCGTCCTAACCCGTACGCCTTTTTCCACGTAGGACGCATCCAGGATCAATGGCGGCCTTATCTGCCGTGGATCGACATCGCATCCGAAGTGGACGTCGGATACGCCGCAGTCGGTGCCGACTAATCTGAACGAGCCGGGTGCGCGGCGGCGGATCTCAAAAGGACAGGTCTGCTCCCCCTCAGGCGGTCCGGAGTGCGCGGCCGGCAAGTTCGCCGAGGGACGCGCTGAGCATCTGGCCAGCGCCGATCACCACCGTGGCCTCCACCTCGATCCCTTTTTCGGTGGACAACTCGACCACGATCACGTCTCCCGGTTTGTTGAGCAGTCCGTTCCCGTCGATAAACAGGACCGGCGAGTTGCGGGCGATACGGACACCTATCACGTCTCCACTCAAGATGCCGGATCATCCCACCCACCGTCGGACGGCTCATCAGCTTCCCCGAGCTCGATCGCTTCAACTATCTCCGGCGGAATGACGGGGAGTTCCAGCATCAGGACTTCCAGGACCACGCGCGGCATTCCATTTCGCCGTAATCCGTCGGCCGCTTTCGCTATCGCTTCGATCGCCTGTCTTGGGTCGTCCGCGTTCACAGCCGCGGCGGCATCGGACAAACTCCCGGTCCACGTGATATTGGCTACGGAGTCCGCGGCACCGTGCTTAAGCAGCAGAATGTCCCGCCAGATTGATGTCCACAGCTCCAACTCGCGCGAGACCAGCTCACGATTGCGCCCGAACTCTCTCGCCATCTCGTTCGCGTACCGGAACCGTTCTTCGACATCGCCCGCGCTCGTGACAAGCACTCGAAGCACGGCCTGCCGATACCGATCGAGGGTCGTCTCGTCATTCAACGCTGCGAATGCGCGCCCGGGGCACCCCCCGGCCAGACGGGCCAGTTGCGCTGCCGTTTCAGGGTCCGCCCCGCCACGTTCGATCAAACCCCGTTCGATCTCTTCATTCGGCACCGCGTGCAGTTCGATCAACTGACAACGCGAGACAACGGTCTGTGGGAGCGAATCGGCGCTGGGCGCCAGCAGCACGATCACGACCTTCTCGGGCGGTTCCTCGAGCGTCTTCAACAGGGCGTTCCACCCGGCGCCATCCGGACTCATACGATCCGCGCCGTCAAATATTACGACCCGTCTGCCGCCTTCAAACGGGTTCAGGGAGACATCATGCTGCATTTCACGAATGTGGCCGATGCTGATTAAGGTCCTGGCCGCGTCCTGCTCCGGCGTACTCTCCCTGGTTCCGGAGCTCAGGCCGCGTATCGGCGTGTGCGGGTCGATCACCTTGATATCCGCATGAACGTTGCGGCTGATGCGATCACACGGCGCGCAACTCCCGCACGGTGGCGGCGCGTCATCACCGAACATGTCCTGCGCAGGCGTGCAGTTCACGAGTCGAGCCAGGTCCATCGCCAGTGTCCGCTTGCCCACTTGATCGGGACCGGTGATCAGGTAGGCGTGGGCTACCCGCCCCGCTTCATGGGCGCGCCGCAGGTAAAGGCGCGCCGCAGCGTGCCCGATCGTCTGCCATCCGCCGGAATTTCCGGGGGATGAGCGGGCTTGCGTTGCGTCTGCCGTCGTCATCAATCGCTCACAGGATGCTTGACGAGAGCAGGTCGTCGTACGTCTCCCGGCGGCGGATGAGACGAGCTTCGCCATCGTTCACGAGAACGACGGCCGGCCGCAGCGACATGTTGTAGTTACTGGCCATCGAAAGGCAATACGCGCCCGAGGCCGCTATCGCGACCACGTCGCCGGTCTCCAGCGGCGGGAGCGGAGCGTCCTTTGCCAGCAGGTCGCCGGACTCGCAGTACTTGCCAGCGATGGTCACGTTGCCGGCGACCGGTTCCGCCGGCCCGTTCGCTTTGACGACCGAGTAGCCCGCCCCGTACAGAGCGGGTCGGATGTTGTCGCCCATCCCGCCATCGACGCTGACGTACTTGCGCACGCCGGGGATGTCCTTCGTGCCGCCGACCGAATACACGGCGACCCCGGCCCGGCCGACGATCGCCCGGCCCGGTTCAAGAATCAGGCGCGGCTCATCCAGGCCGAAACTGTCGCAGGCCTCGCGTACCGACGCACTTATCGCAGCGGCGTACTCGGAAATCTCCGGCGGCGGTGTATCCGAAACGTATCCGATCGCGAAGCCACCGCCGGGGCTGAATATCCGCTGCTCAAGCCCGTGTTTCCGCATCTCCGCGACGAACTCCAGCACGTACGGGATCGCCTGCGTGTATGGCTCCAGTTCGAAGATCGGTGAACCGAGATGGAAGTGAATGCCCGCCACGTCCAGGTTGGACTTGTCCAGGGCATGCTTCACGGCCTCCTCCGCCTGGCCGGTTTCGATCGGAAAACCGAATTTCTGGTCGAGAACGCCGGTGGAGGTGAGCAGGTGTGTGTGGCCGTCGATGCTCGGCGAGACCCGCAATAGAACCTGCTGCGTTACGCCTTTCTTTCGGGCGACATCGTCTAGCAGGTCGATCTCGTACATGCTGTCGACCGTGACCAGCTCGATGCCGTAGTCCAGCGCCTCTTCCAGCTCTGCCCGGCTCTTGTTATTGCCGTGAAAATTAATCTCGGCGGCCGGAAAGTCAGCGGCGCGCGCGATGGCAAGTTCGCCGCCCGTCACGACATCCATGCCTACTCCTTCCTCGTCGAGAATCTTCGCCAGCGCCGGGCTTGCAAACGCTTTGGAAGAGTAGGAGACGTGCGAATCCGGGTACTCTGACTCGAAGCTGCCCACGAACGCACGACACATGGCGCGGATGGTGTACTCGTCGTAGATGTAAAGGGGAGTCCCGTACGTCTCCGCGAGCGACACCACGTCGCACCCGCCGACGGTGAGACGGCCGGCGGCGTTCGCCGCGGCGGTCATCGGCAGCAGTTCCTGATTCGGGATCTCGGTCAAAGGTCGCCTTTCTCTGTTTGTTATTCGGGTCGAATCCGGCACGAGAGGCGAAATCGGGGTGCGGGGGCGTGCACCTCCGTCCCGCCGAGTTCATCAGATAGATGGTAGGAATGGTATGCGAACGGCGTCAACGCCGGGCGTCATACCTCGCATAACCTCATCGCCGTTCAGGTACCGAGACTATACTTCGGTACAGGCGGGCGAACATGGACGCAATTGGGTCTTCTACCCTGGCGCGCCGCTTCGCTCTAGATCGGGAATCCCTTCAGAATGTCACAGACAACGGATGTCAGGCTGACCAGCCTGGCCTCCTGTGCCGGCTGAGCTGGCAAGTACAGTCAAGCCGACCTGGCGCAGGTTCTGCGTCAGCTACCGAACATCATGCCGTTCGATCCCAACGTTCTCGTCGGGTTCGAAACGGGCGATGACGCCGCGATCTATCGCGTCACGGACGAGATCGCTCTCGTTCTGACACTCGATTTCTTCCCGCCCATCGTCGACGATCCTTACGACTACGGCGCCATCGCCGTAGCCAATGCCGTGAGCGACGTTTACGCAGTCGGCGGGCGTCCCGTCGCGGGCCTGAACATCGCCGGTTTCCCGGAAATCCTGACCCACGAAACGATCGCGAAGATCCTTGAGGGCGGCGCCGCCAAAGCCGCGGAAGCCGGTTTTCCGATCATAGGCGGACACACCGTAAGAGATAACGAGCCCAAGTACGGGATGGCCGTGACGGGCTTCGTGCACCCGGGAAAACAGGTGACAAACGCCGCCGCCAGGGTCGGCGACAAGCTGGTGCTGACAAAGCCACTCGGGACCGGGATCATCGCCACCGCGGGCAAAGAGCAGGTAGCCGCCCCGGAAGTACTCGCGACCGCCGTGAAATCGATGTCAACGCTCAACCGGGACGCGGCCGACGCCATGATCGCGGTCGACGCGCACTCAGCGACGGACGTCACCGGGTTTGGACTCGTCGGCCATTTGATGGGTATGACCAGGGCCAGCGGCGTTAACGCCCGGCTCTGGCGCAGCACACTGCCCGTGCTGGACAGCACGATCGATCTGATCGACGCGGGTATGGTCCCCGGTGGTACACACCGCAACCTGGCGTCGCTGGGAGATGGAGTGGCCTGGGACGAGGCGCTCACCGCTGCCGATAAATTCCTCATGGCGGACCCGCAAACATCGGGCGGGATGCTTATCTCGGTGTCCGAGAAGTCGCTCGACGAACTGCTTTTGCGGCTCCGCGACGCCGGAACGCTCGCCGCCGCCGTCGTCGGAGAAATCGTTCCCGGCCCGGGCGTGGTTGAAGCCCGGCAATAGCTTCGTCACGGCGATGAACGGCTTGACGATTCAGGAATATCCGTTACCGGATTAGCTAGTAGCCGAAACCGCCACCCCACTACGCTGCCATGGCCCGCATGTAACACCAGGCAACCCCGGGACGACCATGTCCAGACAGGGGGCGATGCGCGGGCATGACGGTATAGGCGAACGTGATGTGCGGCGCACATCGCTCCGCCTGAGGCGACCAGGGGTTGGTTTGATCCAGGACGGCCACGAACGACCGCCGGAACGGGACCCATCCGGACGGCCCGATTCCGCTCCCATAACACGCGTCCTCCACATGGATGCGAACGGGCGCGTCATTCGCGACCCGAAAGACGACGACTTGCGGGACCGCGGAATCCAGAATCCCGACGTCGATTCGATGTCGCTTGCCGACCTGCTTCCTCAATCCGCGACCTCAGACCTGATAGCCGCCATCCGGGCCGCGGCAGATACAGGGAACGCACAGTTCCTGGAGTTCGATCTGCTTTCAGAAGACGGCGTCCGGCGCATCCATGCCGAGGCGGCGTCGGACCCGGACCACCAGGGCGAGTTCGTGGTGACCGCCCGGGAATACTCCCCCACCCATTCACCAGAATCACAAGTATCGGAGGAACGATCGCAAGCGGCGGAGCGCTTCGCGGCGATGGCGGCCGAGACAAGTGATCCGGGCGCTGTATTCCAGGCATTCGCGGGCGTTCTTGCGGAGCGTCTGCCTTATGACCGTCTCAGCGTCGTAACCGTAGATCACGACCGCGACGAGCAGCGTGTCATTTTCTCGACAGACGCTGATCAGGACGCGGTAATCCCCCTTTCCGGCACCGCCATCGAGATCGTCTCTCGAATAAACGAACCCCTGGCCGTACCCGCCGCGATTCCGTCGGTGATCGTCACGCCACTCCGGGCATCCGGCGAGGTCGTTGCCTACCTGAGCCTCCACGCCAACGCATGGGAGTCGTTCAGCGACCACGACCTGGGCATCGTCGTGGACCTCTGCCCCCCGCTCGCTGCCGCGCTGGGGGCAGACCAGCATCGAAAATCAGCGGCACGCACGATGGCGGAGCAAAGCGCCCTGGAATCGATCAGCGCCATCACGGCAACGGCCGGTGACCTCCGCACGATGCTGGAAGTGACCGTCGACAGGGTGCATCGCAGCGGCAGGTTCGCCTTTGTCAGGGCGGAGGCCGCGACAACCGCCAAATACGCCATTTCGGGTCCGGAAATCATGGCCGCCCGCGGGGAAGCGCCTCCCGCGTCGGCCGAGGCCGCTCCGGAGGTTGTTGTTGAGAGTTATACCCCCGGAAAGTGGACGATCGGCGCCACCTCTGAGCCCCTTGGCCTGATCTCTGTCCAACCCGTTGACGTGGGCGGCATCGACCAGACGGATGATCGCTTTCTCGCGGAGTGCGCTCGCAGGCTCGCCCAGGGAATCGCACGACTACGATCTGAACAGGAACTCGAGCGTCTCAGGCTGGAAATCGACTCCTCCAGAGAGATAGAGCGCGTCACGGCCGGGCTGTCCGATCTGGACGCCCTGGTCGAAATGGCGGCGGAAGAAATAAAGCGTTTCGCCGGGCCGGTCTCCCTGGTTGTCCGGGTCAATCTACCGGGCGTGGAGCAGGTTCGGCTCGAACATCGCGTAAATGTTTCTTCTCAACAAACCCCACAGGGCGACGCTGATCCCTTTGGGGAGTCGTCAGCGGTTGTCCCACTCCTCAGTCCCGCCGGGATCATCGGAGAGGTCTCGGCCTCCTGGCGCAACGCTGAGGATACGCGTGCCGGGCTGCGCAGGCTGGAAGCAATGACTCCACGCCTTGCGGAGCGAATTCACGCGCTGCTGCTCATGGAAAGCTCGGCGGCGCTGTCCAGGGACTCCACGAGTCTTGCGGAACTCGAGGCGGCGATCGAACACTGTGCCGATCCGGGCCTGGCGCTCGAGGAGGCAACCTCTGTCCTGTCTGATCGGCTCGGGGGAGCGCGGGTCTCTATCTCGAGGCTTGTGGACGGGAATGAGGCCCTTTCCGAGTTATCGGTAAGCGGACTCAAGATCGACGGCTGGTCCGCCGGCGCAAGCCGCCCGTTGGCCGGCAGCCTGGAGGAAAGCGCCGCGCTCGCCTCCGGTCCAATTTCAAGTTCTGGCGCATCACCGGACGCCCTCGTGGCCAGCTGGCCTGCCGAAGCGATGGCGGTCGGCGCCGGCATTCGTTCCCTCGCGTCGGTCGTACTTCCCACCGGCGCTGAGGTTTCGGCATGGCTCTCGGCAAGATCGCCTCGGACCCCGGATTTTTCGGATGGAGATATCGAACTTCTCCGGAGGGCGGCGGCTTTGATCGCCGGGCCCGTGTTGCGCCTCTGTTCCGAGTCCGCCAGTACCACGGACTCCGCGCCCGGTTCTGACTGGGAGACGATGGCCCGCATTGGACATCTCAGCCAGTCTTCGCCCGGTCTCGAAGTCTCATACTCGAGACTGGCAGCGGAACTCGCCAGTGTGGTGGAGTTCGATCAGATCGAGGTCGCAATCCTTGGCCCGGCCCCCGAAATCGGCCGGCGCGTCTACCTGGGCGGCAAACCGGTACCCGGGTGGGAGCAGGGGTCTGAGTTCCGGCTCTCCGGAACGGTGGCGGAAACGGTGATCCGTAGCAGGGCCGGTATGTTTTTGAGCGGCGAATCACCGGCGGGATTGGCGAGCAAATTCCCGGTCCAGGCGGCGGCGCTCGCCGCGGAGTTGCGGTCATTTGTGGGCGCCCCTCTCGTCATCAACGACGAGCCGGTCGGCAGCCTGGTTGTCAGGTCAACCGATCCGGCCGCATATTCACGTCGAGAACTGGCGATCGTGGAAGCCGTCGCCGTCCACATGTCTTCCGCAATCGCCCGTGGACGATTACGGGAACAGATCGAACGGCAACGCCGAGAGAGCGAAGCACTCGCCTCTATCGGATCATCATGGGATCTTGAGCCGGACGTGGCGGCTGAGCGCGCCGCTATCGCGTTCCGGCGGCTGGTTGAATGTGACGGCCTCGTCGTAACAACAGTGTCTGCGGATGCGGATACGGTTCGCGTGGTGGTAGCTCACGGCGTTGATGAAGCTGAAGAGCAGTTCTTTGCCGGACGCATAGACCGGCTCCGGTCAAAATCAGACAGCCCGGGCAGCAGGAGCACGGACAACTACGCCTCGTCGCTTCGCGCCCGTATCGGTCCGATGTCGCGACCTCTTGGCTACATCCACGCCTTCTCTTCAAGACCGGATGCTTTTACCTCCGACGACTCGGATCTGCTCCAGCGCGTGGGTGAACGGCTCGGCAGTGTGTTTGAACGGGTTCGCGCCGCCGATCATTCTTCCCGTCTCTCCGCCGAGCAGGGTCTTCGCCGAAAACTGGACGCGCAGAACCGTGAATTGAGAGAGCTGACCATCTCGCGCGATCGTTTCCTCAAGACGATCGTCCATGAGTTGCACACGCCTTTGATGTCCGTCCAGTTGATCACAGACCTCTTGATGCAGAACGCTCCTTCGAACCTCGGTGAGGAGCAGATGGCCCAGCTTGGCCTGATTGCCGATAGCGGAGAGCGGCTCCAGGATCTGGTCGGAAACCTGTTGGACGTGTCCCAGATCCAGTCCGACACGTTTGAACTGGCCTACGAGGAGTTTGACTCAAGCCCGTTGATACGAGACATCTGCCAGTCCTTCAGCGGCCTGCTCGCTGTTCGCGGCCAGCGCCTTGAGTTAAGCCGCCCGGACGAGCCTCTCTGGCTTAACGCCGATCCGGCCAGGTTCTCTTCCATGATGTCCAACCTGATCAGTAACGCCTGCAAGTACTCGGATGATGGCACGGCGATCCGGATTCAGGTCGATCGCGAAGGCTCGCAGTTGCATATCGCGATAATCGACCCGGGCATCGGGATCTCTGAAGACGACCTTGCTCGCCTGTTTGCGCCGTTCGAACGCGGTACGAACCCGGACGCCCTTCGGCTCCCCAGGACCGGGCTCGGCCTGGTAATCGCCCGGTCGATCGCCCGCCTTCACGGCGGCGATCTCACGCTGGAATCAGGACCGGGCGCCGGAACGACTGCGCGGTTCCACATCGAGGGTGTCCACGACGGACCGTCCGAGGCGTATCAAGCGAGCGTCGCAGCACGGACCCGGAATCTGGAAAGTTAGTCACCGGTACGACAATCATCGGTCTTTTCACCACGTTCGGGCTGCGCCCGCGCTCTATCTCGACTTGCTGACTCCCAGCCTTGCGACTGCACCATTAACGTCTGTGTCTTCCACGTGGGCGCTTGCCGGCGCCTTCCCGTAGCTGACGGTATCGGCCAGTGTTTCGATACGGACATAGGTTTCATGGGCGCGCAAAGGGGCGATCATTTCGTCCGACGCTTCGACGTATAAATCGATGCGGTCAGAGATCTCAAAGCCCGCTGATTTACGCAGATTCTGGACGTGATGCACAAGCTCCCGCACGGTGCCCTCCGCCTCCAGTTCCGGCGTCAAATCAGTGCGCACCCCGGCGGCATATCCGGCGTCTACGGCAACGGCGAAGCCTTCCAGTCCAGCATGTTCAACAAGAATCTCGTCGGGCTCCAAAGTGAACTCACCCAGCGAGATCTGCTCGCCACGCTCTGAGGCGGTTGCCAGTTCCACCGGATCAGCCGCTTCCAGAGCGCCCCGGATTGTCTGCATGTCACGCCCGTACTTGGGACCGAGAACGGGCAGGTTCGGCTTCACCGAGACGCTCAGCAATCCACCTTGCCCGCGAGCGTCGCTGACCGCTTTGACGTTCAACTCTTCTTTCAACTGGCTTTCGATGAGCGGCAGGAAGCTCCGTTCGCGATCGGTTCTGACGTCCACCAGCAACTCGGCGAGGGGCTGGCGAACCTTGAGTCGTGACGACGCCCGGGCCGATCTGCCCAGGCTCGCCAGGCGGCGCGCCAGGTTGACTGAATCTGACAGGTCATCATCGACCGCCGACTCATCTACGACAGGCCAGTCAGACAGGTGGACGCTGTCAGGCGCGTTCCCATCGACCCGAGTCACGAGGTTTCGGTACATCTCTTCTGAGAGGAACGGTGTGATCGGCGCCAGCAGCCGTGTCAACGTCGTAAGAGCTGTGTACAGGGTTGCGTAGGCAGACTGCTTGTCGGCGTCTGACTCACTTCTCCAGAATCGTCGCCGGCTTCGGCGGACGTACCAGTTCGATAGCCCATCGATGAACTCTTCGATGGTCCGCATCGTCTCCATCGGCCGCCACGTCTCGAGATACTCTGTTACCCGTCCCACGAGCCGGTTCAGCTCGGATAAAAGCCATCGGTCCAGATCGGACCGCTCACCCGTGACGGCGGGATCGTCCGCGGCCGCCGGGTCCCAGGCGTCCAGGTTGGCGTAGGTGACGAAGAACGAGTACACGTTCCAGAGCGGGATGATGAACTGCCGCCGCACCTCGTCCCCGGGTCCGTACCCGAAGTTCAGATTGCTGGACGGGTTCTGGCGTGTGTACAGCCAGCGCATCGTATCCACGCCCATCTTGTCCGCCGCATCCTCAAACCAGATGGCGTTGCCGCGCGATTTGTGCATCTCCTCGCCGGCTTCGTCACGCATGAGCGCATAGCTGAAGACGGCCTTCGTGGGCGCGGTGTCTTCCAGCGCCGCGCTCATGGCGATAAGTGAATAGAACCAGTTCCGAAATTGTCCCGGGAAGCTTTCAGATATCCAGTCCGCCGGGAACCAGTCTTTCCAGTAGCCCACATCTGAGCCGTACTTGAGGGTGGAGAAGGACACGATTCCAGCATCGAGCCAGGGGTTGCCGACGTCCGGGATGCGCGAAACCGTTTCGCCGCAGCCTGAGCAGGCGATCTTGACGGCGTCGATCCACGGCCGGTGCGGCGAGTGACCTTCGAACTGGTCCCAGCCTTCTATCGCGCGCTCCTTCAACTCCGCCTCGGAGCCCATCACGTCTACATTGTCACAGCCCTGACATTTATAGATCGGCAGCGCCAGTCCCCAGTAGCGCTTCTTGGAAATCATCCAGTCGTGCATGTTGTCGAGCCACTCCAGCTCCCGGTCACGGCCGAACGACGGCACCCAGTTGATAGACCTCGTGGCGTCCTTCATCGGCTCTCGCAGGTCGTCCATGCCGATGAACCACTCGTCAACGAGACGGAACACGAGTTCCGTGTTGCAGCGCCAGCACACCGGGTAACGGTGCTTGTAAGGCACGATGCTGTACAGGACGCCTTTGTCTTCAAGACTCTTGAAGATGTCGTCGTTCACTTCGGACACGTTCCGGCCGGACAACCAGTCGAATCCGTCGATGTAGTCGCCGTCCTCGGTCAGCGGGGCGATGATCGGCAGGCCGTGCTCGTTACCAAGCTGGAAGTCTTCCGCTCCGGCCCCGGGAGCGATGTGGACGATGCCCGTGCCTTCGTCCTCCCCGACGTCGTCCCACTCCAGGACGCGGTGCGCCTCACGGGCCTCCGCCTGAGCCGGAAGCTCGTCGAACGGTCCGCGATATTTCAACCCGACCAGCTTTGAACCGGGCAACTCCTTGAGCACGTCAACGTCGCCGTTCAGGACGTTCAGGACGTTCAGCAGCTCTTTGCCCAGGTAAAAGATCTCGCCGTTGTTTCTGACCTTCACGTAGGTGTTCTCGGGATGCACCGCCGCGGCCACGTTTGCGGCGAGAGTCCAGGGCGTCGTAGTCCATACCAGCAGGCTCTCGTTTTCACGATCGACAAGCGGGAACTTGAGATAAACGGAGTTGTGGGTGATCTCCTGGTAGCCCTCGGTCACTATCTCGTGTTGCGAGAGGCCCGTACCGCAGCGCGGGCACCAGGGCATGCTGTCCCGGCCCTCATAGATCCAGCCGCGTTCATGACAGCTCTTCAGGAACTGCCAGATGGCGTAATTATTGTCGTCCGCCATCGTGTGATACGAATCGTCCCAGTCCATCCACATCGCAAGCCGCGTGGACTGGTCCGAGATTATTCCGGCGAAACGCTCTACACGCGCCTTGCACTCCTCGACAAAACGGCCGATTCCATAATCTTCGATGTCGTGTTTGGACTTGAAGCCGAGATCTTTCTCGACCTCTACCTCCACCCAGAGGCCCTGACCGTCGAACCCGTTCTGGAAGCGCTGACGGTAGCCCTGCATGTTCCGGAAGCGCAGGAACAGGTCTTTATATGTGCGGCCCCACGCGTGGTGGACGCCCATCGGGTTGTTGGCGGTGATGGGGCCGTCGATGAACGAAAAACGCTTTTCAGCGTTCTCGTTTTTCGCGCGGTAGCGCGCGTTCATGTCGTTGTCGTTCCACCATTTGAGCGTGTCTTGCTCCATCGCAACAAAGTCGACCCTTGAGTCGACGGGTGCGAAACGCCCTCCTGGCTCCCCGGAGTCTGACCTTGCTGGTCGGTCGGTCGTCGTCATTATTCCTACTGGCTCCCGAATGGCCCGAAACTTTCTCGAACACAAAAAAACCCATCCCGATCGAGGGACGGGCTCTGTGGACAGAGATACCGCGGTACCACCCTGCATTTCCCGTTTGTGACGGGACGCTTTACCGGTCTGATGCCCCAATACCTTTGGGACCGAAAACCGTCGTCGATGTAACGGCCGACTTGCCGTCCGGGTCTACTTGGCCTGGCGGTTTACGCCTTCTGCCTTTCGGCCGGAAGCTCGGGAGAGATCTTCGTTCCGGGTACCTGCGCCCCCTCGCACCATACGGGGCTCGCTCAGCAGATTTGCCGGAGCTACTCGGCTCCTTCTCAGCTTTTGACCATACGAGGTTAGTTATCCATGAGGGGCGGCGTCAACCTTTCATCGTGTTTGCCCGGTTCTGCCAATGTGCCGCGGGAGCGCGATACTGACCGCTCTGCCGTCCCGGCTTCAACCCGCCACCCACATCTGTTTACGGAGTTCCTTCATGGCCCTCAAGGTCGTTATCTCTGGTCGCTCGATGGCGCCGCTCAACCTGCTCACCGAGGCTGGCTTCGAGGTCGTGGAGGCGGACGCCACTACGACCGAAGAGCTGATCGACGTAACAAAAGACGCCGATGGCGCCCTGATCGGCATCTGGCCGCTCCATGACCGGCAGGTACTTGAGGCGTGTCCAAAGCTGAAGGTCGTCAGCCGCATGGGAGTCGGGGTGGATTCGATCGACCTTGATGCCGCCACGGAACTCGGGATCCTGGCCTGCAACACGCCGGGCGCGAACACGACGGAGGTCGCCGATCACGCCATGGCGATGCTGCTCTCGCTGACGCGCATAATCCCGGAAACCGGTGCTTTCACGAAGGCCGGCGGTTGGAGCGATAACCCGGCGAAGATGAACGAGTACCGCCGCGGTGTGCGCCGGATCGCCGGGCACACGATGGGGATCATCGGCCTCGGGAACATCGGTCGGGCATTCGCCACCCGAATCAAGGGCTTCGGGCCGGAACAGATCATTGCGTACGACCCCTACGTGCCGCAGACGGTGGGCGACCTGTACGGGGTCCGAATGGTGGACCTGGATACCCTGCTCACGCAGTCCGATTTCATCACGATCCACACGCCGGCGACCGACGAGACGAACCACATGATCAACGCCGACGCGCTGGCGAAGATGAAGTCGACCGCGATCCTGATCAACTGTGCACGCGGGCCGATCGTGGACCCGGTAGCGCTGCACGCCGGGCTGCGCGACGGCGATATCGAGGCGGCGGGTATCGACGTGACGGAGTTCGAGCCGGTGGACGCGGAAGACCCGCTGCTGGGACTGGACAACCTGCTCATCACGCCGCACCTGGCGGGCTGGTCGCCGACCTTCATCGAGCAGTCAGGCCAGCGCCAGGCGGAGAACGTGATCCGCGTCCTGACGGGACAGGCGCCGCACGGGCTGGCGAATCCCGAGGTGATCAAGTCGATCGCCGTGATGCGTGCAACAAACCCGGGCCGCTGGGAAGGGATCCCGGACTTCTCGACCGCGATTAACGTTTAAGACTAAGGATGTGTACTCGGCCTGAAGGCCGAGCTCCCTCACACCGGCCCTCTCCCGCGACGGAGAGAGGGAGCACAGCAGCGTCCTGAGGTCCTCCGAAGGGCCGGGTGGTTCGACAACGCGCTAGAGCGTTGATCGCCTACTCGGCGATCCCCTTCACCCCGGCCCTCTCCCGCGACGGAGAGAGGGCGCACAGCAGTGTCCTGAAGCGCTCGAAGAATCGGGTCATCCGGGGGCGCGTCAGGCGGTCAGGATCAAATGTCGAGGTCCAGCTGCGATACCGGATCCACCATCTCCGGGCGGTCTTCTCGTGACGAGTTGACGGCCGTTGAGACCTGATAGCTCTCCATCTCTTCCGCCGGGTAGGGCTGGAGAAGGGCGGCAAGTCTGTTCGGGTCTTCTGTGGCCGGGTCCAGCCAGAGCGCTTCAGACTCGGCGTCGAGGATCACCGGCATTCGGTCGTGGATCGGCTCCATGAGGGCGTTCGGGCCGGTCGTGATGATGGCGCAGGAGCGGACCGTCTCTCCCGTCTCCCTGTTCTTCCACGTGTCGAACAACCCGGCGAAGCCCAGCAGGTCGCCACCCTTCAACCTGATGAGTTGCGGCTTGCGATCGCCCTTGGGTCCGGTCCATTCGTAGAAACCGTCCGCAGGGATCAGGCAACGTGTTCGCGCCAGGGGCCGCTTCCAGAGCCCGGATGTTGCCACTTTGTCATCGCGAGCGTTGAACGAGCTGCGGATCTGGCTGGCTGACTTCGCCCAGGCCGGGATCAGGCCCCAGCGCATCTGCTCTGCGCGCCGCGTGCCGTCCTCGTTCGTGATGGTCCAGACCTGCTGCGTCGGGGCGATGTTGAAGCGGGGCATCGGCGGCGTGTCACCGGTCACCTGTACGCGAAAGCGCAGGCCGAGACCGGACACGTCGATCAATATGAACCTGCCGCACATGGGCTGAGTTTACTCCCGGGCATCCAACGTTGGCCGGCGTCCATATAATCCCGCTTGTGTCTGATCAAATGGCGATCGCCGGGAGGGACCATAAGTTGAAGATCACGTTTTGCGGCACGGGGGCCGGTGGCAACTATGCCAGCGATCGCGGCGGGTCATCGGTCATGATCGAACACGGCGGTGACGTGGTACTCATCGATTGTGGTCCGGGCGCCGTAAGACGCATACAACGGACAGGCGTCCGGTTTGGCGCCATCAAGGCGATCCTCATCACCCACTTGCACTACGACCACGCCGTCAGCCTGCCGGAACTGTTCAACCGATTCGGGCGGATGGGTAGCGAGCCGCCTCGGATTCTTGGTCCCAGGGGGATCGGAGAGTACATAGAAGACTGCAGGCGGCTCATAACGGTAAGCACAAGCGCGGGATGCCGGAACACCTGGCGGCGCTATCCGGCGAAGTGGTGGACCTTGAGCAGTCTTACGAGGTCGCTGGCTTCAAAATGCACGCTATCGAGGTTCCACACGATCCCGACATCCAGTCATTGTCGTGGCGAATCGAAACCGGGGACGCCTCCGCAGTCGTTTCCGGGGATTTGAAGGTCAATGCCGGATTTATGGTGCCCTTCACAGTCGATGCCGACCTCCTGGTCCACGAAGCGTATTCGGAACCGGGGTTGGACGCGCTGGTCAAAGGAATGCCTACCGAGATCGCTCGGGAAGGCGCAAAGCGGAACTTTGAGCCAACTCACTCGGAAGTCTCCGCTGTAGCGAAGATCGCACAGGCAGCAGGAGTGTCACGATTGGCGCTGACGCACTTCGTCCCGGCGGAGGACGATGTGCGTCAGCACCGCAAGCGAACATTTCGATGGCGAGGTGTTTGCCGCCATCGCCGGTGAGTCGATTGAGATCTGATTCCTGGCCTAGGGCAGGTTGATCGGCAGATCGAGCTCCGCGCCGATGCTGTTGAACCAGCCAACCACCTCCCGGTGGTACGGGATGCCCTCCCGCTTCCGCTTCTCCGTTTCTTCGCCTTCGGTCAGCCCCGGGTAGAGAACGCGGTCGTGTCCGGGAGCAGGCGGCGTGTTCGCCAGCCCTTCCAGGAAGGCGTCCATATCGTCCTTGAACTTCTCGGTATCGGTGAACGCCTCGATCTTGTACGCGCCGAAGAAATGACCGCCCTGCTTCGAGATGAACCCGGCTCCTGCGCCGTTCAGGACATTGCAGAGGATGTCGACGACCGCGGCGAATCCATGCCCCTTATGGGAGCCGTTCTCCCGGGTTCCACCGAACGGAAGCATCCAGTAGTCCTCTGGAACGTCCGCTTCCTCCATGATCGGCGTGCCGTCCGGCTGCGCTATCCATCCCGGATAAATCTTTGCGCCGACGCGCTTCGCCAGTCCGATCTTGTTGTTAGCGATCTGCGTAGTTGCGACGTCGAACAGGAAGGGCGGCATCCTCCTTGCCGGGGCTGCCCACCCCATCGGGTTCGTGTTAAAGCGCGGCTCCGCGCCGAAGGTCGGGAGCATGTAGGGCGTTCCGCCGCCGCCGGTGGCCGCGACGCCGATCATGTCGTGCTCCACGGCAAGCATTGCGTGGTAGCCGCAGCCGCCGAGGTGGCCGGAGTTAAACATCGTCACGGCGCCCATGCCGTACTTCTCGGCTTTTTCGATCGCCATCCGCATGGCGTCCGGGCCGACGTGGATCCCGAGAGCGCCGTCACCGTCGAGCGTTGTGGTGGTCGCCGATTCACGTATGACCTTCACCTGTGGCGTCGGGTTGATCTCGCCCGCGCCGTATCTCTGGACGTAGTTGCGGAGCATGTTCGATACGCCATGCGTCTCGACGGCACGCAGATCGTTCGTGATAAGAAGATCCGTGCTCTGGGCTGCGCCTCCGTCGTCCAGTCCCATCTTGCGGAACACCGCGTCGGTGGCCGCCCGGATCTTCTCCTCGGACACGTACACGCGATCAGCTTCCGGGACGTGGAATCGTTCGAGCATGGGTGCCTCCGTCGGCGTGGTTGGTCGTTCGGCGGGAGTGTACCGGTAAACCCGTAAACCGGGCACTGTTCCGACCGTCCCAGGTCGGGAATTCCGGGGCGTTGTCGCTACCCGGAACGCGCGTCCTTTTCAGAACGGGCAGGCATCCTCAAGTTCACCCAGTATTCACGCCGCGACGTGACTCACCCGGAGGTAACGACCGCGGTGGCCTCGATCTCGACCACGACCTCGGGACGGGCCAGCACCGGGATTCCTATTACCGCGGCGGCCGTGCCCATGCCGCCGACGACGCTCTGAAGCGCGGACTGGGCTTCAAGGAGTTTGTCCGGGCCGCCGACGATGTAAGTGCGGGTGCGAACAAGATCGGTCCAATCGAGACCGTGTTCTTCAAGCGCCCAGCGAATGATTTCGAGTATGTCTCTGACCTGGCCCGCGACCTCGTACGGGTGCTGGACGATCTCGCCAACCAGTGTTGAGGTTGTCCCCGCTACGTAGACAACGTCCCCGTTTTTCACCGCACGGCAGTAGTTATGCTCCGTCTCGTAGGTCCGCCCGGACCAGACCCGCGTTGCCCCCTCCGAAGCGCCCGCGACCGCCTCACACTCAAACATGAACGGAGCGTTTTCTGCACTGGAACGATCCACCGTGATTCCGGCAGAGGTCGGCGTGCTCCTGGCCATAAAGTCCAGTTTTGCCCGGGGGAGGGCCCAGCCATGCACGTCCCGCGCCATGAAGTGCCGCGTGGCGACCACATCGGACGGCTCGACGCCGATGCCGGTGAGCGAGGCGGAAGCCGCATCTATCACGCCCGTAACGGCGGGACCGTACCCGTCAAGGGTCGCGTTCGAGCCCTCGACATCAGCGGATGTCAGCCCCGAGATCCAGACCTCATCGTTGTGCCTGACGGCGCGGGACCAGCCCTGACCGGACTGAGGAAGAAAACGCAAGAGACTGGAGGCCGAGCCGAGCACGGCTTCCAGTTCCAGCATCACCTTCACGCCGTTGGGCAGGTTCGGCACCCCGATCACGCTCAGCGTCGGCCCGGGATCATCGAACAGGACGGGGTGGACCGCCCGTATCGCCTCTATCCCTTCGCCGTCCGTGAACCAGGCCCGCACCCGAACCACGTCTGCAAGGGACGATCCCGCCCTGTGCATCACATCGGCGGCCGCCTGGTACACCTGCCTTGCCTCCGAGACAGCGCTGCCTCGCTGCGAGGGAATCAGGCCGGAGGAAAACAGGCGATCTCCGGTAGCGACGAGCGTGGCGGTGCCTAAAGCCGTCTCCAGGTGACTTCCGGTCATGATCGTAGTGCGCACTTGTCGGAAACCTCGGTGGGTGGGTTTAATCGTGTAAGGGCTAAAGATCGCGCCGATCAATCACTGTCTGGCAGACAGGCGTCTTCAATGGCCGGGTAACCCCGCAGGAATTCCGCGGTCGTCACCGCACTCCGGCCTTCGAGCTGGAGGCGTTTCACTTCGAGGCTCCCTTCGCCGGTCGCAATGAGCAACCGATCGTCAACTATCGAAACGACGCCGGGAACGCCCCCGGTCTCGTCGGAAGCGGACGCCTCGAGGATCTTCAACAACTTTCCATCCCAGCGGGTGAAGGTCCCGGGCCAGGGATGGTACGCGCGTATCGCTCGCGAGATCTCGATCGCGGGTTTCACGAAATCCAGCTCGCCGTGCACTTTCTCGACGAGGCGCGTCACCGTGGCTGATTCGTCGTCCTGCGGCATCGCCATCACGTCACCGCGTACCCACGCCGGAATGGTTTCGACCAGCAGATCCACGCCCATGGCGAATAGCCGGTCGGTCAGCGTTTCCGCATCGTCGGCTTCCGTTATCGGCACCGGCGAGGACTGCGCTATTACGGGCCCCGTGTCCATGCCCTTATCAAGGAGCATTACCGAAACCCCGGTCTCCGGAGCGCCCTCGCGGATGGCGGTGACGACCGGACTGGGACCGCGGTACAGGGGGAGCAGTGACGGGTGGACATTGAGGACTCCAAACGGCGGCAGGCCCAGGATCGCCGGCGGCAGGATCCGTCCGTACGCGAGGACGACGAAAACATCGGCCGGGATCGCGGCCAACTCCTTGATCGCATCATCCCCGCGAAGATTCGACGGAGTGTAGACCGGGAGACCTAACTCCATCGCGGTCGCCTTCACCGGCGTCGGGCGCGGTTCGCGGGATCGTCCCGAAACGCGGTCCGGACGCGTGTAAACGGCGTTAACTTCATGTCCTGCGTTGACCAGCGCGCGCAGAGATTTCGCGGCCGGCCTGGGGGTGCCGAAAAATATGAGACGTGTCATCGCGCAAGACCCCGCGTAGCCCGAATATGACCACCGCCGCCGGAATCGAATCGCTTTGAGGGTTGACGCGCGGGGTTCATCGGCCTTAGTACACGGTTCCGGATCATTTCCCAACCTGCAGTCGGCATATTCAGGCCCACTTCAGCGGCCAAAATTTTCCCCGCGTGTTGGCCCAAAATTGAGCCTTGGCGGGGGTTGTGTTTCCCGGGGTACATGGTAACGTCACAGCGGCTTCGGGATGGTGCGCAGGTGCAGCGCGGACCGGCACCGTGAGCACATTTTCGGTCCCGCCAGGGTTCCAGGGACCGCCCGTCGAGCACCCCCTTCTCTGATCCCGCCAGAGGACACCATTCTGACCACTCAAGCGCCATCTCAACTCTGGACCGCAACCCTCGGTCGTCTTCAACTGGAAGTACCCAGGCCGAACTTTGAGACCTGGCTAAAAGGCACTCAAGCGTTACGTTTCGATGATGAGTGCCTGGTCATCGGCACCGAAAACGCCTTCGCCGCTACCATGTTGGAAGAACGCTTGGCCGCGACTATCTCCCGGGCGGTAGAACGTATCGCAGGCCAGCCAATTGCGGTTCGGTTTGAGGTCATAGCGGACGCCGACGCACCCGCGCCCGACGGTCCTCGCGAGGACCACCGGGAACAGCCGGCTCGTTCATCAGACGCGGCCGGCAGATCCCCCGTCGAGCGTGAGTCCGCGTTTGGCTCTCTTCCTCTGAACCCGCGCTACACCTTTGATGAATTCGTCGTCGGCCCGTCCAATGAGCTTGCTCACGCCGCCGCCACGCGGGCGGCTGCGGAGCCCGGGCGCGTCTACAACCCGCTGTATCTGTACGCGGGCGTCGGGCTGGGCAAGACTCACCTTCTCCAGGCCATTGGAAACGAATTGAAATCCCGTGGCATGCACTTGATCTACGTAAGCAGTGAGCGTTTTACGAACGACTACATTCGCTCGATCGCGGACGGGGCCACGGAGCAGTTCCGAGCGTTTTACCGGGGCGCAGACGCCCTCCTGGTTGACGATATCCAGTTCATCGCGGGCAAGGCGCAGACGCAGGAAGGCTTCTTCCATACGTTTAATGAGTTACACATGGGCGGAAAACAGGTCGTTGTGACCGGCGACGAACCCGCCCGGCAGTCACTCCTGGAGGAACGCATACAGTCGCGTCTCGAAGGCGGACTGGTCGTCGATATCCAGGCACCCGATTACGAGACGCGAACGGCGATCTTGCGCGAGAAGTCGAAGGGACTCCAGGCTCAACTCCCCGAGGACGTACTTGATGTCGTCGCTTCTCGTCCCTCCTCAAACGTAAGGGAACTTGAAGGATCGTTGAACCGCATCGTGGCCTATGCCCACATGACGGGTACGCCTGTAACGGTAGACATCGCTCGTAAGGCGCTGGGTGACTTACTTGCCACGCGTCAGGAAGCGCCGATGACACCCTCGGCGGTCATCAAAGCCGTTTCAGAACACTTTGGTACGGACGCGGAAACTCTGAAGGGTCCCAGGAGAACGAGAGAGGTATCGTTGGCCCGTCACGTTGCCATGTACCTGCTCAGGGAGACAAGCTCGTTGAGCTCCCCACAGGTAGGACTCGCGCTGGGTGGCCGGGATCACTCAACGGTCCTGTACGCTCAGCGAAAGATGGAACAACTCATCGAGACCGACCCGGAGCTGAGAAGCGTCATAGCGACGATCCGCCAGCGTCTGGCCAGCCAGCCTCGCTGAGAAATCGCGACCCGGACGGATACTTCTGCGAGGGTTGAATTGCGGAGTTTCGCCAGATCGTTACGTTTACCCGCAATTTACTTCTCCATCGAGAACCTGTGGATAAACCCGCTGATTATTGTGGATAACTGTTCCCTCTTGTTAACAAGAACCTTGACCCTGTCCCCCATCCGAATCACCTTCAACCAGTGTTAACACCGAGTACACAGTCTCTCCACATCGATTCCTCAGTTCCGGGCATTCGATTTATTCGTGGTCGAGATCGATTTCCGGAATCTCCACCGAATTATTAAGATGATGAACTACCGGAACGAGATTCTCTTACTCGAGGATTGTGAATTGATTGATTCCACTCTTATTCATATTCGTGCCGGGAATGGAGGAGATGGGATCGTTTCGTTCCGCAGGGAGAAGTTTGCTCCCAACGGAGGGCCGGATGGCGGAGATGGTGGTAACGGGGGCGATATCTACCTGGTTGCCGACAAGTCTCTGAATACCCTTCAGAAGTTCCAGTATGGACAGAAATTCGAGGCCGCAGGCGGAGGGAATGGCTCAAGTAAGAAGAGACACGGAGCGAGTGCAGACGATCTCGTGATATCTCTACCAGTGGGAACAGAGGTCTGGGAGGTATCGCCAGAGGGGCAGGTAGATGAACTTCTTGCGGATTTATCCGGGGACGGGGATACCGTTGTTGCGGCTAGAGGCGGAAGGGGTGGGCAGGGCAACGTTAGATATGTGACCTCTCAGAACCAGGAACCGATGCTGGCTGAAGGCGGCCAGGCAGGTGTTGGGCGAGAGCTGCGGCTTGAGCTCAAGTTGCTGGCAGATGTGGGGATCATTGGTATGCCAAACGCTGGTAAGTCAAGCCTGCTGACCGCTCTCACGGGCGCGCATCCGAAAGTAGCCGCTTATCCGTTCACAACGCTGGAGCCCTCGCTCGGAGTGTTGAAACGACGGTTGGACTCGATAGTCCTTGTCGAGATCCCCGGGTTAATCGAAGGAGCTGCGGAGGGGGTTGGGCTTGGTCACGATTTCCTGCGACATGTGGAACGAACGCGACTGCTGATACATCTCGTGGACGGCGCAGAAGAGGATGTGGTGAACAGGATGAGGCTCATCAACGCCGAACTGCTGGCGTTTAACGAAAAACTTGCCGGGACTCCCCAGATAGCGGTCGTCAATAAATCTGACCTGCCGGGAGTGTCAGACAATTTTGGGAAGATGGAAGGCGAACTGGCCGGGAACGTCTCGACAGGTAAAGCCGTTTGCGTATCAGCCGCAACGTACGACGGCCTCGAAGAGTTAACGGATGTGTTGTTTGGACAACTTGCCGCGATCCGGGCCGAACAGGACGCTCCGGAAGCGGTGAGTGCCGGAGGGAGCCAGCTACGGGTGATCCGGCCCGGAGCCCAAACTTCCCGGCCACTTGCGTCGGTGGAAGGCTCCGCGTTCCGGGTGCTGCATGACAGGGCGATTCGCGTCGCGAACGCGAGCGACTTGAATCTGTACGAGGTTCAAATACAGCTCCACCGCCTGATGGAGAGGCTCGGCGTCGTCCAGGCGCTCGAAGACCTGGGCGTCAAAACGGGCGATACGGTTTTTATCGGCGAGGCCGAGCTCGAGTGGAGTTAACCGGCGCCAACAGTTCGCGGGTCGGACGGATACGCAGCCGGATAGGTGTCCTCGGTGGGACGTTTGATCCCATACATAACGGGCATCTCGCTATCGCTGCGGCCGTGTTCAACGTACTTGAGTTGACCAGCGTGCTCTTCGTTCCGGCGGCTCGGCCATGGATGAAAGAGTCCGGTTCAGGATATGGCGTGAGCTCCATCGACCACCGCATCGAAATGGTCAAGCTCGCGACGGAACGCCGTGAGGGGTTTTATCTATCGACCGTCGATGCCGATCGCGGGGGCTCGTCGTACAGTGTCGATACGATCTCGGATCTCCGGGAAGAGTACGGGCACGCCACTGAACTGTTACTGATTCTCGGAGCCGATGCGCTGGAAGAGCTACCACGCTGGCGCGAGCCCGAGCGGCTGGCGAGCATGTGCACCCTGGTGTGCGTGGGGCGGCCGGGGAGCGGGCTGCCTGAAGATCTTCCGGCGGACCATCCCGGGCGCGATGCGCAGTTTGTTTCCGGACCGATGCTTCCGATTAGTGCCACGGATATCCGTGCACGGGTAGCGGCGGGGATGTCCATCGAGGGACTGGTCGGCGCGTCCGTGGGGGCGTATATCGAGCGGCACGGGTTGTATAGACGCGATCCGGCGTAAACGTGAACACGAGAGGGGCGATAGTTGGCTGATATCAAGGCGCTGGCGGTGAGAACCCTGGAGCGTGCCATGGAACTCGATGCGCTCAGGTACGGGGACTTCACGCTGACCTCTGGAGCGAAAAGCAAGTACTACTTCGATGGGCGTATTCTCACGCTGGATCCCGAGGGCGCTGACCTGGTGTCGGAAGCGTTTCTAGCGATGGCCGTGGAAGCCGGCGCGACCGGCGTCGGCGGACCCACCGTGGCGGCGGTGCCGATCGCTGGAGCGCTCGCTCTGCGAAGCCGGCAGGCCGGAACGCCAATGGACGGGTATTTCGTTCGTGATGCGATCAAGGAGCACGGCGCCCGCAAACAGGTTGAGGGAGCAGTCAAACCCGGCGTGAAGGTCGTCGTATTTGACGACACGGTCTCCACCGGCGGAAGCCTGCTGGTGGCGATGGACGCCATTCAGGCATTCGGGTGCGAGGTCGTGGCGGTGTTATGCGTGCTGGATCGTCACCAGGGTGGGAGCGATGAGGTCCGCAGGCGCGGCGTGCCGTTCCGGGCCATGCTTGAAGCAGATGCGGACGGTAACGTCGTAGTATCCGGCGCTCTTTAGGGCGACACCGGGGTGTGCTGCGCCCGGGAGGCTGGCCCGAAGGCCGTCAGCTCGCTAACCGGGCGCGCTAGACGTCCAGGTTCTTCACCTCGAGCGCGTGCGTCCTGATGAAGTCCCTGCGCGGCTCCACGTCGTCACCCATTAGCGTCCTGAACAGCTCATCGGCACGTATCGCGTCGTCCGCCGTGACCCGCAGCATGACCCTCTCCCCGGGGTCCATCGTGGTCTCCCAGAGCTGGTCTGCGTTCATCTCGCCAAGGCCCTTGTAACGCTGGATAGCCACGTTGCCGCGATCCGCGTTCGTTTCGAGCGTGGTCACAAGTTCATTCCAGGTGATGTCCCGTGCGATCTCATCCTCTTCACGAGAGATACCGTATGGTGAGTTCTCGACGACCTTCTGCACCCTTGGGAACAGCCGACGTGCGGTGTTCATCACCGGGTGTTCATAGATCGCACGCGTGAGCGTGTACCCGTCGATATCGAACGTGACGTCCGGCGGCGGCGGTGGAGGCTCAACCGGCTCGGTGGGCTCCGCCACCTCCGTCTCCGGGTCATCGGCAGACGACTCGTCGTCGAACATCGTCGGCTGGACGGGCTCAGGCAAGTCCTGTGGTTCCGGCATCGGGGGCCGGAAGTCCAGATTCTGGAGTTCAGGATCGGTTAGCAGCCGAATCGTTACTTCCTCTGTCAACCCCAGCGTACGCAGCGCAGCGACCGCCTCTGCGAAGTCACGCACCGGCGACATGATGCCGCCAAGAGGGCCGCCTTTGAACGAGACCCCATCATCGATCTGCGAGGTGACCGACAACTTCGAATAGACCCGCGACGCTAGCCAGCGGTCCAGTTCCTCGTCCGAGAACAGCCAGGAGGCCGATCGGCCGCGTGACGCTTTGTAAAGAGGCGCCTGGGCGATGTACAGGTAGCCGCCGCCGATGAGCTCCGGCAGGTTGCGGAAGAAGAAAGTCAGCAACAGCGTGCGGATGTGCGCACCGTCCACGTCCGCGTCGGTCATGATGACCACACGGTGATACCGGAGCTTGGATTCGTCGTAGTCCTCACCGATGTTGCAGCCGAGCGCCGTGACCAGGGCGCGAATCGTGTCGCTCTCGATCATGCGCTCGAACCGGGCCTTCTCCACGTTGAGGATCTTTCCCCTCAGCGGGAGGACGGCCTGGAACCTGCGGTCCCGGCCCTGTTTCGCCGAGCCGCCGGCCGACGGTCCCTCCACGATGTAGAGCTCACTACTGGCCGGGTCCTTCTCGCTGCAGTCGGCTAGCATGCCCGGGAGCGAGCCTCCGTCCATCGCGTTCTTGCGCAGGACGAGGTCGCGCGCCTTCTTGGCGGCCTCGCGAGCGCGGGCCGCGGTCGTGGCTTTCTCGAGAATCTTCTGGGCATCGACCGGATTGTCTTCGAGGAACTCCGAAAGACGCCGGCCCACGACGGTCTCGACGGCCCCTTTGACCTCCGGGTTTCCGAGACGTCCCTTGGTCTGGCCCTCGAACTGCGGGTCCGTTAGCTTCACGCTGATGACGCTGAGCATCCCCTCGCGCACGTCTTCGCCGGAGAGATTGGCGGCGTCTTCTTTCAGTAACTTGCTCTTGCGGCCGTAGTCGTTCAGGACGCGCGTCAGGGCGGACCTGAAGCCGGTCACGTGGCTGCCGCCATCGATCGTGTTGATGCAGTTGGCGAACGACAGGCAGTTTTCGTTGAAGGACTCGTTGTACTGGAACGCTACCTCCACCTGTGCGCCCTCGACGTCTTCTCTCGTGTAGACGATGTTGTCGTGGATGGCGCCGCGCTTGCGGTTCATGGTCCGTACGAAACTTTCCACGCCGCCATCGAACAGGTAAGTCACCTCGTTATGCGGCCACAGCTCATCATGGAATTCTGAGCGGAATCGGATGGCAAGGCCCTGGTTCAGGTAAGCCATCTCCCGGAACCGGTTCGAAATCGCGTTGAAGTCGTACGTGAGTTCGTCAAAAACGTCCATATCCGGTACCCAGGTCACGGTGGTGCCGGTGCCGGCCGGATCGGTCTCGACCTGGGGACGTGATTCCAGTTCTGTCTGGGCGTCACCGCGTGAGTATTCCTGGCGGAAGACTTTGCCGTCCCGGCGGACCTCTACGATGGTGATTTCCGAGAGGGCGTTCACGACGGACGCGCCGACGCCGTGAAGGCCGCCGGATACCTGATAAGACTTGCCGCCGAACTTGCCGCCCGCGTGGAGGGTTGTCATGACGGTCTCGACGCCGGTCTTGCCGGTCGTCTCATGCTTATCGACCGGGATTCCACGCCCGTTGTCCACGACGGTGACAGATCCGTTTGCATGGATGGTGATGTCTACGTGGTCACAGAACCCCGCCATGGCCTCGTCGACTGCGTTGTCGACGATCTCCCAGATGAGGTGTTGCAGACCGGTCGGGCCGGTGCTGCCGATGTACATCCCGGGGCGAAGCCGTACGGCTTCCAGTCCCTCCAGGACGGTGATATCGGAGGCGTCATAACTCTCCGGGTTGACCGGGGCCTGTGCCATCGAGTCTCCTTAGCGATCGTTGGGCGCGCTTGTCGCACGCCTCGGGCGGATTCCCGGGGCAAAAATGGACGCGCGACAGTTCTGATGTGAGTGGTGTTAGCGAGTCGTCGATGTCCGAACCAGCACAACGGTTGCGAACGCCCTGCCCGAATCGGGTTAAGCCTCGCGTGCGCGTGTGCCTTATTCCGATTGCACGACCCGCCAATCGTAACACAATCGTAGATGCGAAGCAAAAATTTGACCCCTCATTCTCTCTCGTTGATCAGGTCTGTGCCCGGGAGGCGTTTCGATGTCGGATTTGACCGTTATCGTCGCGATCGCGGGCTATCTGGCCGTCGTGAACCTCTGGTCGGCCGTTCTCGTGTGGTGGGACAAGAGGCAGGCCAGGCTCGGCCGAAGACGCATTCGTGAGCGCACGTTGTACCTGTCAGCTTTGTTCGGCGGCTTTATTGGCGGGATATGGGCGATGCGCGGGTTACGACACAAGACGGTCAAGACCTCGTTCATCTGGCGTTACGCGGTGGCGGTCTTGATCCACTTATCGGCCTGGGGGGCCGCTGTCTATCTGGCCATTTGAGTCCCCGTTTACGCAGCCTTCGGAATATAGTTCCGGCAGCGGGGATATAATCACCGCGTTTCGCAGGGAAATCGGACCCGGAACCCGGGTGAGCGGCTCCAGGGTCTGGACACGTCCTGCGGGAGCGAATCCGGAAATACGCCTGAGGAGGCAACCCTTGGCCATCGATAAAGATCTCCTGATGCTGATGTTGCGCCGCATGTGGCTGATCCGGCATTTCGAGACGACCGTGATCGACATTTACGCCAAGGGCGAGTTCGGCGGCGCCGCGCACCCGTACATCGGCGAAGAGGCTGTGGCTGTTGGCGCCTGCGTTGCCATGGAGGACACCGACTACATCGCCGGAAACCACCGCTCGCACGGCCACCCGCTGGCGAAGGGCGGAGACCCGAAGCGCGCCATGGCGGAGCTGCTCGGCCGCGTCGACGGCTACTGCAAGGGCAAGGGCGGCTCCATGCACCTGGCCGACTTCTCGGTCGGGATCCTCGGGGAGTCCGGGATTCTTGGCTCGTCTCTGCCGGTTGCCACCGGCGCGGCGCTCGCATCCAAGATCAAGGGCGAGGACTTTATATCGGCCGTGTTCTTCGGCGATGGCGCGTCCAACCAGGGCGCATGTCACGAGTCGATGAACCTGGCTTCGGTCTGGAAGCTGCCGATCGTCTTCATATGCGAGAACAACCAGTACGCCGTCACGACGTCGTACCGGGATACCGTGGCGGTGGAGCATGTGTCTGACCGTGCCAGTGCCTACAACATGCCTGGCGTGCTCGTAGACGGCCAGGACGTGGTCGCCATGTATGAGGCGGTCAGCGAAGCGATTGCCCGTGCTCGCGCAGGCGAGGGGCCAAGCCTTGTTGAGGGACTGACCTACCGCTACGAGGAGCACTCGCTCGGACTCGGGCGCATCCGCCGGGGCGAGTACCGGCCCGAGGAAGAGATCGCCGAATGGCAGAAGCGCGACCCGATCGTGATCCACGAGAAGCGGCTGGTTGAGCAGGGGATCGCGACACAGGAAGAGTGCGACGCGGTGAGCGCGGAGGTCGCCGGTCAGATCGAAGAGGCGCTGGAGTTCGCACGCAACAGCCCGTTCCCGAACCCCGAAGAGCTGTATGACGACATGTTTGCGGACGCGATCCCGCAGCCGTAAACGGGGAATCCAGGATCGAGACCTTCAAGTCGTCAGTTGCCGGCATCGACCGGACGTAAAGAGAGATCAGAGACGTGCCCGAAACAGTATTTGTAAATGCGATAAACGAAGCCCTCGCCGAGGAGATGCGCCGGGATGAGTCGGTCTTCATCATGGGCGAGGACATCAAGCGCTCCATCTACGGGGCGACGATGGGCCTGCTCGATGAGTTCGGCGAGAAGCGGGTGCTCGACACGCCGCTATCCGAGAACGCGTTCTTTGGGTCCGCCGTCGGCGCCGCCGCCGTCGGCATGCGGCCCGTCGTCGAAACGCTGACGAGTTTCATGTGGGTGGCGATGGACCAGCTCGTGAGCCAGGCCGCCAAGATGCGCTACATGTTTGGCGGGCAGGTCGATCTGCCGGTCGTGTACCGGGCGACGATGTATTACGGCGGCAGTTCGGCAGCTCATCACTCAGACCGCTCGTATCCGATGTTCATGAATATGCCGGGACTCAAGATCGTAGCGCCCTCAAATCCGGCCGACATGAAGGGTCTGATGAAGACCGCGATCCGCGATAACGACGTGGTGATCATGTTCGAGGACGGAACCCTGTTCGGTAACCGTGGCGAGGTCCCGGCCAACGAGGATCTCCCGGGTGGCGAACTGCTCATCCCGTTTGGACAGGCGAACACGCTGCGTGAAGGAACCGATGTCACCGTGGTCGCGATCGCCGGTTCCGTGCCGCTGGCGCTCGCTGCCGCAGACGAACTGGCTGCCGATGGCGTGTCGGTCGAGGTGATCGATCCCCGGACCCTCGTCCCGCTCGATAAGGCAACCATACTGGCGTCCGTCGAGAAGACGGGACGGCTTGTTATCGCCGATCCGGCGCACAAGGTATGCAGCGCGGCGTCGGAGATAGCGTCGATCGTTGCCGAAGAGGGCTTCTGGTCCCTGCAGGCGCCGATCGCGAAGGTGGCCTCTGAGCAGGTTCACATCCCCTACAGCCCGGTGCTGGAAAAGCTGGTCTACCCGACGCAGGAAAAGATCGTGGCAGCGGCGAGGGGCACGCTGGAGTAAGCGTTCGACCTATCGTGGTATGACTGACGGGACTCCCGGGCCGGTATTCGAAGCCGCTCGTCGGGGGTCCCGTTATTAATTGGGATTCCTGATCGGAGCGCTCGTTGAAGCCGGAGCTTGAGAACTGCAAGGCCCTTACATTTGACCTGTTCGGCACGGTGCTCGATCTTGGCGGCAGTTTGACGCCGTACATCGGCGAGTTCCTGGCGGCGAAGGGTTCTAACGCCGACCCCGCCGAGTTCTGGGCGCAGTGGCGCTACCGGCAGCGGATTGAGCAGTACCAGGACAACATCGTCGATCTCGGCCACTCCGGTTACCTGGAAGTTGCCCGGCGGGCGTTCGCGTACGTTCTCCAGTTGAACGACGTGGAGGCGACCCGGGACGAAATCAAAGAGTTCATGATCGCCTGGCAGAGTCTGTCGCCCTTTCCGGAAGTGACCGCGGGACTTGAGCGACTTAAAAGCCGGTACAGGCTGGTTGCGCTCTCAAACGGCGAACCGCACTTCCTGGCTCACCTGGCGAAGAACCGCATCAAGTGGGACTTTGACGCTGTTATCTCGGTGCAAGTCGTGGGCGCTTTCAAGCCGCACCCGGGCGTTTATCGGCGGGCGGCTCATTTGCTGGACCTTGAGATAGGCGAGTGTCTGATGGTCTCGGCGAACTCGTTTGACGTGATGGGGGCGCGGGCCTGCGGGATGCGGGGCGCGTTTGTGAATCGATACGGTCTGCCTTACGAGGACTCGCCGCACGTGCCGGATGTGACGGTAGCGGACTTCACGGAGCTTGCGGACACGTTGCTGGATTAGGGCGCGTGTTTGCTCCACGGACCTTTCGAGAGCCTCAAGGTGGGTTTTGCTTGCAGCCTGTGCAGGCGCCAGCCAGCTAGCCCAGGTAGCGGGCCTCCAGCACGGTTTCTTTGTAGCTGTCGCCATCGCGTTCGACCCTGTACGCCCGTGCGTCTGGATCCTGCGTCACGATCTCGTGCAGCTCGTCGCCGATGTAGTGCAGCGCGCAGTGGTCGTCCGTGGCGATCCCGTTCGATACCTCGCCGCTGGCGATCAGGGCGCGATACGTGGCCGGCCGATCCGGGTGCGAGCCGTAGTGGGTTGAGTTGCTGCCCTTCAGAAAACCCGTGCATTTGAGCGCCGTGAGGCCCTCGGGGATCGAGTCCGTGATGCAGTCATCGAACCAGCAGATCG